>CALLKG010000075.1:0-6526 GCA_938008395.1 Corynebacterium tuberculostearicum | reverse complement strand
GCTACGCCCCCGTCGCCCGCCCCTGCCCCTCGCGCGCAACGCCCGCCGCGGCAGCAGCAGCGGCCGGAGTCCGTGACGTACATGCTGTGGCTGTGGCTGGGTGCGCTATGCGGCGAGGCCGTGCACCAGGTGCTCAACGTGGTGCTCACGCTGCTCAACCACGACGTACTCATGTCGCAGGCCAAGGAGATGGCGAAGTCCGCACCGGCCGGCGTGGATGAAGCCCAGCTTTCCGACGCCTTCCTCCGCACCGCCGCCTACGGCTCCGTCGCCCTTTCGGCGGCCATTTCGCTTGCGATTATTGTGCTGCTGGCCTTTCTGTTGCGGTCCCTTGCTAACCGCAGCAAGCGGGCCGGCACCTCGCGCCGCGTGTGGTTCGCCTTCTCGCTCTACTTCGGCTTCCGCATCCTGCTGACCTTCATGGTCACCCCGGCCGGCGCGGACGTGCCCGATTGGCTCTTTGCCGCCGATGGCATGGTGCAGATCCTTGTCGGCGTCGCGGCGGTCCTCGGCCTGATTTTCTCCGTGCGGGCCGAGACCTTGGACTACACCGGCGAACTCGAGCAGATGCGCGAGCTGGAAAAGGAACTCGAGCAAGCGCAGCGCGAGAAGAAGCGCGCCGAGGAAGAGCGCAAGCGCTCCAAGGACGACCAGCGCGGCAACCGCGACGGCAGCAAGCGCGATCGCACCAACCGCACCGACCGCGTCGGCCGGTCTGATCAGGAGGATAAGCGATGAATAACACCGAGCGGCCCGGGCCCCGCGACTATAACCGCGCGGCCCGAAACACCTCCGCCAACGAGAGCCTCGACGCGTGGCCGCGGCCGCTGCGCTGGGCCTATTGGGTGCTCGTCGTCAGCGCCGTGATCATGCTGGTCAGCGGCATGGTGGGCATCTTCGGCTCGGGCGGGCCACAAGCAGAGCCGCAGAATGCGCAGGTCGCGGAGTACCTCCACTCCAATCGCCTGTTTGTCGCGGTGACCAACTCCGTCGGCGCCATCCTGCTTGCGCTCTTCGCAGCGCAGCTGGCCGGCGGATCCAAGTGGGCGCGCCGCATCATTACCGTGGTCATCGCGTTCGCGCTTTTTACCAATATCGCCGCCCTCGCACTCGGAATCGGCGGGCTCGGGCTGCTGATTATCCCCATCACCTTGATCGTCGCCCTCGCGCTGCTTTTCCAGCCGCAGTCCAACCGCTTCATCAAGGACCGCAGCTTGCGTGGCTAATTAGCCCTCACTCCAACTTTTGATTCATAATTGGGGCATGTCTCGACTCAATCGTGCCCCGCTTATCGACGCCGCCCTCGGCCGCACCCCCTCCCGACCCCCAGTCTGGTTCATGCGCCAGGCCGGCCGCTCGTTGCCGGAGTACCGCGCCGCCCGCGAGGGGATTAGCATGCTCGATTCTTGCTTCATGCCGGAACTGCTGGCAGAAATTACCCTCCAGCCGGTGCGCCGCCACGACGTCGACGCCGCCATTTTGTTCTCCGATATCGTCGTCCCGCTTAAAGCCGCGGGCGTCAAGGTCGATATTGTGCCGGGCCGTGGGCCGGTGATGGAGCAGGCGGTGCGGAGTAGGGAGGACGTTGGCAAGCTGCCGCTGCTGGAGACCGACGTCCCCGAGGTCACCGAGGGCATCGCCCGTATCCTGGCCGAGCTGACCGAGACCCAAGCGCTCATCGGCTTCGTTGGCGCGCCGTTCACGCTGGCCAGCTACCTCATTGAGGGCGGGCCATCCAAGAACCACGAGCGTACCAAGGCCCTCATGCACGCAGATCCGGAGACCTGGCACATGCTCATGCGCCGCCTCGTGCCCACGATTACCCGCTTCCTGCAGGTGCAGGTCGACGCCGGCATTGACGCCATGCAGCTTTTCGATTCCTGGGCCGGCTACCTCAACGAGCGCGACTACCGCGAATTCGTGCTGCCGTACTCCCGGGAAATCCTGGCCGGCGTGGAGATTCCACGCATTCACTTCGGCGTCGGCACCGGCGAGCTCTTGCCGGCCATGTCGGAGGCGGGGTCGGAAGTTATGGGCGTCGATTATCGCGTGCCCATGGACGCCGCGGCCGAGCGCGTAAGCGCCCGCGTGCTGCAGGGCAACCTCGACCCGGCCATGCTTTTTGCCGGCGACGACGCCGTGCGCCAGGCCGTGCGCACCATCCGCGGCGAGGTCGATCGGGCCCGCGAGCGCGGCGATATCGACGGCCATATCTGGAACCTCGGCCACGGGGTCTTGCCAACTACCGACGCGGAGGCCATCACCCGCGCCGTATCCATCATCCACGAGGAGGGCTAAATGCGTATTGCGATTATTGGTGCTGGCCTGGCGGGCTTGACGGCCGCCTACGAGCTGCGCGACCACGACGTTGAGGTTTTCGAGGCCGCCGGCCGCATCGGCGGCAAGCTGTACTCCGTGCCGTTTAATGACGGCCCCACCGACATGGGCGCCGAGGCCTTCCTCGCCCGCCGCCACGACGCCGTGGAATTCATCGAATCCCTCGGCCTGGGCGATAGCCTGGTGGAGCCCTCCGGCCTGCACTCGCTGGTGTATTCCGGTGAGCTTAAGCCGCTGCCGCGCGGCGGGATGATGGGCATTCCTTCGCACTCGGAGCCGGTCGCACACCTGGTCTCGGCTGAGACCGCCCGCCGCATCGATAACGAGGAGCCTTTCGAGTGGACGGCCGGCAGCGACGTCTCCGTCGGCCGCCTAGTGCGCCAGCAGTTTGGCGACGACCTCGTCGACCACGTTATCTCCGCCCTGCTCGGCGGCGTGTACTCCTGCTCGGCCGATGACCTGGGTGTGCGCGCGACCATCCCGGCGCTGGCCGAGACGCTCGACGCACTCTCCGCGCGCGGCCCGGTCACCCTCTCGGCCGCGGTCCGCTCGCTGGAAGAAGCCCGCGCGGCCAAGCCGAGCAGCGGCGGACCAGTCTTTCAGACCTTCCGCGGCGGCTACGCAGAACTCTACGAGGCGCTGGCCGATAAATCCCGCGCCAAGATTTACCTTGATACCTTCATCTCCGGCATCACTCGCGAGGGCGAGAAATTCCGCTTGGCCGGCGCACCCGGCGACACCGCCGCCTTCGACCGTGTGCTGGTCGCCACCCCGGCCCCGACTGCAGCGCGCCTGTTGCCCAAGGTATCCCCGGGGGCGGCGGAGCGGTTGAAGAGCGTGAAGCTGGCGGCGTCGGCAGTCGTGGGCCTGAAGTTCGAGTCTGACACGGACCCGGCCGGCAACGCGTTGCCGCAGAACTCTGGCATCCTCGTCGCCACCGACCAAGACGACGTTCATGCCAAGGCATTCACGCTATCCTCGCGCAAGTGGCCGCACTTGGCTGAGCGCGGTGGTGCTTTGGTGCGCGCCTCCTTCGGCCGCTTTGGCAACGACGCCATCGTCCGCGCCGAGGAAGATGACCTCGTCGACTATGCCCTCGATGACCTCCAGCGGCTTACCGGCTTCGACGGCCGCGCCGCGGGCGTTGCCGAGATTTTCGCCCAGCGCTGGTTCGGCGGCCTGCCGCGCTTTGATGCCGGGCACCTGGAAACCGTGGCCGGTGCGCGCGGTGCCCTCGCGGCGACGCCGGGCATCGATACCACCGGCGCTTGGGCCGGCGGGGTTGGGGTGCCAAACGTTATCGCGGACGCCCGCGCTGCGGCGGCCCGCATCGCTCGCTAGCTGCGGGGCTCGCTAGCTGCGGGCATGCCAATGCGGCAGCAGGGCATCCTGCTGCCTGGCGGTTTAGGGGCTAGTGGGCCGGTGGCGGTGATGTCGCGGTGTCAGCCCAGGGCGGCCGCCACACCACGCGGCCTCGGCGCCGAACGAGGCGCCCGCGCGCCGGTGGGGCATTCGGGTCATCGTCGTTGACGCCGTTGTGGTACGGGCAACAGGTGGCGAGGTTTGCCATATTGGTATCGCCGCCGTGCCGCCACGCCTGCAAGTGGTGTACCTGGCATTTATCCGCCGGATAGTTGCATTCGGCCCACGGGCATACCGGATTTTCCGCGGCGGCCATGAGCCGCTGCTTCTCGTTGGCCATGCGTTCCGTGCGGTAGAGGTTGACCGCGCCCTCAAAGGGGTGGACGAGGGTAATTAGCCCGCGGTCTGCCAGCGTGCGCGAGACGAGTTCCGCGCCGGTGAGGCGGGCGCCGTTGGTGAGCTGGATGGTGATTTCTTCGCCGTCGCCATCGATGATGCGGTCGAGCTCGTCGAGCGTGATGATCGCGTTGGTCGTAATGGTCGGGCGGGCAGCCGGCGAGGCGCCGGAAGGGGAGAAGAGATCCGCAACGGAATCGAGGGGAGCATCCTCATCCAGGCTGGATTCCAAGTCCGCGATGAGTGAGGAAGGCCCGGTAATCGCGAGGGTCCACGGCGCGTCTTTACGGCGGCGGATACGCACACCGGGGCGCGGAGGGGCCGGGGGATTGAGCTCGCGCAGCTTCTTGCGCGCCAGCTTTTCCATCTCATCGGTATCGGCGGCGGTGCGGCACAGCTCCACGCGCAGGCGCCAGGCATCGCGCTTGGTCTTAGCGCGGGAAGCGTAGCGCTCGATAACCTCCAGCGTGGGCAGCGGGTGAGCGCGGTCGCGGGCGGCGGCAACCGCCTGGCGTTGCTGGCGGGTAAAGGAGGTGGGGGCAAAGAGGGCGTCGGCAAGCGTGAGCAAAGTGCGGGCCGTCTTATTGGGTGCCCCTGCGGCGCGCAGCTGGTCTTCAGACATGCCGGCGCACCCGGCAACGATATCGATGCCGGGCGCCAGGGCCGCAAGATAAGTCTGAAGAGCTGTCATGCCCCGCAGCCTAAGCCACGGCGCGCAACCCGCGCGAGGGCGAGCGCGCGAACTTGTGGATAACTAGGGCCCAAAGGGCGAATTTCGGCCCGCACGCCCGGCGGGCCTGTGGATAACTAGCCCTTATTGCGGAAGACGAAGATGGAGGAGAAGTCCTGATCCCCGTGGCCCATGGCCTGCATTTCCTCGAAGCGGCCGATGGCGGCGGTCAGGGCGGGCAGCGGCTTGGTGGAGGTCATCTCCATGAGCTTGGCGTCCTTGGCCAGGGCGTCGACGGTGAAATCGCCCGGGTCGGTATTGCGCTCGCCGGTGATAAACGGCGCCTTCATATTGGCGATGAATGACAAGCCGGTGATATCGAGCATCTGCAGCACCACCTCGGAGTCCAGGCCCTCGGACTCGCCGAGCTGTAGGGCTTCGAGCAGGCCCTCGGCGGTGACGGCGAGCGCGAGGTTCGCCAGCAGCTTTCCGATGGCCGCCGTGGCCGCCGCCTCCACTCCGATGAGCTTGTCTTCGCCCGCCCAGGACTCGGCGAGGGACATGGCTTGCTCGCGGCGGGCGTCGTCAGGCGTGCCCACATAGACGCCGACCTTGCCCTCCCGGGCCGGGCCGAGCGTGCCCACGACCGGGGCGTGGACGTAGGTTTCCACGGCGGCGGCGAATTCGCGGGCATCGTTAGGCGAGACGGTGGTGGTATCGATCCAGGTCACGCCGGCGGGGATGAGCTGCGGCTCGACGACGACCTCGCGGACATCGTCAGGCCCGAAGAGCGAGGTAATAATGACCTCGGCGTTCGCTACGGCTTCGGTGGGCGAGGCGGCAAGCTCGGCGCCTTCCTCCACCAGCGGCTGGGCGCGCTCGGCGGTGCGGTTCCAGACGGTCAATTCGATGCCGTCTTGCTCGTTGAGCAGGCGGCGGGCTAGTTCGGTTCCCATGCGGCCAGTTCCAAGAAATGCAATCTTCATGGTTTCCTAGTGTGCCATCATTGGGTGCAGGTTCGCCGCGGCTTGCGCGAGCCCCGGACGAGGGAGCCGTACCCGGCAACGCGACAAGACGGCCAGGAAGCAGTTATGGCGTGGTTCATCTTGATTTTCTCCGGCGCATTCGAGGCCGTGTGGGCGGCGGCGCTGGATAGGTCCGCAGGTTTTACGCGCCTGTGGCCCTCGCTCATTTTCCTCGTGGCCTGCGCAATTTCCATGGGCGGGCTGGCGTGGGCGATGCGCAGCATCCCGGTGGGCACGGCCTATGCGGTGTGGGCGGGCGTTGGCGCGTCGGTGGCGGTCATCTATTCCTTCGTCGCCGGACACGAGGCCGCGACGGTGTGGAAGGTGCTATTCCTCGCCATGATCATCGGCGGCATCGTTGGGCTGAAAGCAGTGAGCTAGAGGCCCGGAATCCGCGGCGCAGGCGGCAGCGGCGGCGCCGGCGGCGGGGCGGGCGCAGGCATAGCGGGCACCGCCGGCATATCAGGCACCGCGTCCTCGATGCGCCCGCGGACTTCGTGCGGCGGAATATTGAGGTTCGGCAGGCCGCTTTTGTCCCGCGCAGGTGGGCGTGGGGCCGGCGCCGCTGGTTGCGGGCGGGGTGCCGGTGCAGGTGCGGGTGCGGGACGCTGCTGTGGCGCGGGCGCCGGGCCAGGACGCGAACCAGGTCCGGACGCAGGAGCAGGCGCCTTGTCCGACGAGACAGGCTGCTCGGCCGGCGGCGAAGGAGCGGCTGGCTTGTTCTCCCGAGGAAGGT
>CALLKG010000074.1:0-1838 GCA_938008395.1 Corynebacterium tuberculostearicum | reverse complement strand
ATCTACACAGAGTAGATCGTCGGCAGCGTCAGATGTGTATAAGAGACAGAAATAGCGAGTGTGCAAAGGTCAGCGCGAGACCGGCCTGCATGGCTTCCCGCGAGCCTACGGCCATGATGGAGGTGATAAACCCTAGCTGGGAGACGGTGCCATAAGCCAAAATCAGCTTCAGGTCGCGCTGCTTGAGCGCCATCCAGCCGCCGAGCAGCATGGTAAATACGCCTAGGGAGATAACCACCACGTGCCAGGTGGCTACCTCATACATTGAGGGCGCCAGGCGCCCGATTAGATAGATGCCGGCCTTAACCATCGCGGCGGAGTGGAGATAAGCGGAGACTGGAGTCGGTGCCGCCATCGCGCCGGGGAGCCAAAAGTGCGCCGGTGCAATTGCAGACTTTGTCAGTGCGCCCGCCAAGATGAGCACGATGGCCACCGTGACATAGGGCGTCTGTGCAAAGTTCTCATAGGCGGAGATATCACTAAAGGTCCACGCCCCAGTTTGCCGTCCGAGCAAGATAATGCCCATGAGCATGGTTAGACCACCCAGAGCAGTGACCATCAGCGCCTGCTGTGCCGCGCGGCGGGAGGAGGCTCGTTCCGCATAGTAGCTAACCAAGAGATAAGACAGCAGGGAGGTAATCTCCCAGAACACGTACATAAGCAGGAAATTGTCCGCGGCCACTAGACCAAACATGGCGGTGGCAAAGCCCACCATTTGCGCCGCGAACATGGCCAAGCGGCGCCGCGTGCCGTCGAAATAGCCCCAGCAGTAGACCAATACCAACGCGCCCATGCCCAAGATGATGAGGCTAAATAGCGCGCCTAGTCCGTCTAAGCGGAGGTCAAAACTTAAGTTCGCGGACGGCATCCATTCCACAGTGTGCTTAACTGCGCCACCGTCTGCGAAGGTGCCGCGCAGAAAGTGCATGAGCGTCCACACAAAGCCTGCGCCGGGGACTAAGGCCAAAATTCCAAATGCCGGGCGACCCATTCGCATGATGAGCAGCGGTGCTACCAGGGTGGCGGCGATGAGAGTACCCAGGAGTATTAGCACGTTGGTTACTGCGCTCCTTTTGGTTGTGTCACGTTCTCTTGCCCCGCTGCCGCGAATACCACGAGCATCACAACTAATGAGAGACGAGAACATTCACGAGCCGCACGCCGCTGAGTATGCCGCGGTGGCATAGTGCAAGCAACATGGCCGAGCGCGGGGCCAACGTTTTGCCATTTTACCGGCTTTTCTACGGCTTGGAAAGAATTATTTTTGGCACTGTATTATATGCTGCTGTTTTGCGGCATAAAGAAACCCCGCTCCCCAAGGAGCAGGGTACGCCGCAGTGCCGCGGCGGTAGAAAGGGCCCAGGCTGGGCTAGGGGGGCGCAAGCCTTAGGAATAGCGCTGCAAGAAGAGTGCTTCCGCGGCGGCGATGTTCTCGATCTCGGTGGGGTCGACGGACTCATTGGCGGAATGGATGGTGCACTTTGGCTCCTCCACGCCGTAGAGAGCGATCTCCGCGTTGGGGTGAGCCTCCTGCAGCTCCGTGGTCAGCGGAATGGAGCCGCCCATGCCCTGTGCGGCCGTTTCCTTGCCATAAGCCTCAGACAGGCACTCGCCCAGCAGGGCAGCGGCTGGCTTTTCCGGATCGGTGGCAAAGCCAGCGTTGGATTCCAGCACCTCGGCCTTGACCTGTGCGCCCCAAGGGGTGTGGGAACGCAGGTGATCGCAGACGGCGTCGGCAATCGCGGCGGCATCGGCACCGGCCGGAACGCGCAAGTTGAGCTGGGCGGAAGCGGTGGCGGGCACGGCGTTGACGGCTTCTGCCACCGGGGTGGAGGTAA
>CALLKG010000073.1:0-2826 GCA_938008395.1 Corynebacterium tuberculostearicum | reverse complement strand
GTTACTCATCAATCACCCTTAAAAATGAAGATGCGCTGGATGGCAAAGTTGGTCACGGTGGCCACGCCCTGCGCGATGACGAACGCAATGGTGTCCTTAACAGCGCCCTCAAATCCCATGGAGATAAGCGGTGCGTTGAGTACCCAATAGAGGAAGTTCTGCACAGCGAAGGTGGAGGCGTACAGCGCAGCGACAGCGCCGGCGGTGCGGCCGGAGACCTGTGAGCCGAACGTCCAGCGGGCATTCGCGATGTAGGCCGCGATGGTACCAAAGACCCAACCTATAGCCTTAGCCGCGGACCTGTGCAGACCCAGCGAGGTCAGCAACAAAGTCAGGCCATAATCAATAGCCGCGGTGAACACGCCCACGGAGACAAAGCGAAAAAGCTGCGTCTGCAACGAGGAGCGTCGGACCTCAACATCGGCGACGTTAGTGTCAACGTCTCCCCCGACGTTTCCCTCAACGTTGCCGTCAATGTTGCCACGACTATGGGCATTAGGATTTTTATCAATCACGGCTAAATAGCCTACCTGCGCAGCAATGCACGGTAAATGTCGAGCCGATCCACAGGCGCCAAAGCGTCGGCACCGTAAGCGCCCATGGCAGCCAGTTCCTTCAAAGAAGCAGCACATAATTCGCGGATTTCTTCACCGCTTAGGCTCGCCCCATCATCCGCTACCCATCCAAGAGCTTCCATGGTTGCCTCAGCCACAGAATTGGTGAGCTCGCGCCCGCCCATGCAGGAAAGACCAAGCGTCATCGACCAGAAAGCATCCTGTCCTTCTGAGGTGACCTCGCGGGGCAAGGAGTCCAAACCGGCGCGGGAAGTATCGGCATTGTCAGTACTTTCGGGGCGCTCTAGATCAAGGGCTTGGAGCAGGGGTACGAAGTCGAAGAGTTTAGTTCTCTCAATGATCGCGCGCACTGGCGGAACCACGATATTGAGGACCTCATCGATGGTTTCCTGCCCTGTTAGCTCAGCATTAATTGCGGTGAGATCAAAAGGCACCAGGAAGGAGCCAGAACCGCCCACGCATAGGGCCTCCGGGGTGCCAGTATCACGTGGGTAGATCGCCGCGACCACCAGGCTAAAATCCCACAGGCCCCACACGTAGTCAACCTGGTCTCCCTCTTTCCAGAGGAATTCAGAGACCTGATGCTCAGGGTCAATGCGGCAGCCACGGGCGTCGCGATGCTCATAAAAGTGCCACGGTGAATCCTCATCGGGAAGCCCGAAGCTGACTTCTAGGACACGGTGGAGCTCCGCGAAGGTAAAAGCGTCTGAGAAACCGATCTGTCGGTGTGCTTCTGCTTCTGCCCGTACGTTAGAGACTTGGCAGATGACGGCGAGAGGCTCACGCTTGAGGGTCACTAGAGAGTCTTCACGCTTGGCGCGTGCTTGACTCAAATCTGTGACCTTGAGGCTCATGAGCCCCACCATACGCAAAACTTGCGAGGCTACGCAGCGAGCTTTTCGATATCGCGAGCTTCGAGCTCACTCACGAGGAATACGAAAGCAGCAGCAATTGCGCCCCATGCAGTCCATGGTTTGGAAAGACCTCGCTTGCGCAGGCGCTTGACCACTGCCTGGGAAACCTTGACGTTAATAAAACCGCCCAGCACAAAAAGAAGGATGACCGCAGCGAAGACAGCCCACTGCTTGAGGTCAGAATCGTTTTGCTCGGCTTGTGACTGCTCGACTGGTGGCTGCTCGGCTTGTGGTTCTTCATCCTCGCGCTGGGCATTCGTGATGGCGACGAGGGCTCCGAAGCCGATGAAGGAGAAGACGTAGGTGATGCTAAGGGCCGTTTTGTTCTTAATCCAATCCGGGAAAGAGAGCATCAGACCTGCTGCTGCGGACTGCGTGATGCGGCCGGCGAGAGTGTCATCAAGTGCGTAGTTGTCAACGCGGGTGTCAGCTTGGACGTTAGATTCATGCTGCGAATGTGGCTGATTCATGGGCATAACTTTATGCGGAACTATGCTAAAACGCATGTACTCATCGAAGAAAGAGCATCTGACTCCCGCCCAGCGTGCGGCGCAGGATGAACGCCAAGAAGATGACAAGCGCAACGGACACTTCCTCGCCACGGAACACACGAATCTTCCGCTCGATGGATTCATGACTCGCCTGATGGCGGAAGAGCTCCCCATCCTGGACTCCACCTCACGCCGCCGGGTTTATGAAATTCTGCGCGGATACGAGGGACCAGAAATCACCTCACAAAAGCAGTTACCTGAAGAAATCCGCGACATCATGGATCTGTATTAACGAACGCTAGTGGCCAATGGCATTGGCGGCTTTGGGATTTTCATGACGGCGTGCCATTGCAGCCAACTCCACACTGAATAGCGACGTTAAACGGCCAAAACCCACATATTCGGAAGTGTTTTGTGTCTGAGTATGTTCCAAATATCACTAACGCCACAAACGTCACGTGTCTTGATAGGTGGGTAGGCTGGGTACGACATATCACGTCGAGTAAAGAGTAAGAGATGGAACTACATACCACCGAAAAGTCCCTGCACGGCTGGGGCCGCACCGCACCGACGACTGCCCACGTACTGTCAACCGAGGACGTCGAGGTCATCAAGAAGGCCGTCGCGCAGGTTGCTGAAGACAACTCCGACAAGCCATCGCACCTCCGCCGTGGCGTCATCGCCCGCGGCATGGGTCGTTCCTACGGTGACCCCGCCCAAAACAGTGGCGGTCTGGTCATCGACATGCAGCCGCTCAACAAGATCCACTCCATCGACCCGGAGTCCGCAATCGTTGACGTCGACGGCGGCGTCACCCTTGACCAGTTGATGAAGGCGGCCCTGCCG
>CALLKG010000072.1:0-22768 GCA_938008395.1 Corynebacterium tuberculostearicum | reverse complement strand
CGACCATGAGGATTTCTGCGCGGAGCAAGGTCTTGCGGGACTTGGCCTCAGCGAACTTGCCGTAGGTCTGGCGGCGGTCAACGGCGAAGGAGGAAATCATTGGGGAATGGTTGAAGGAGAAGACCATAACCGGAACCAGCAGCATCAGGGTAACGCCCATGCTGTGGCCAGAAGCCTCGCGAGCAACGTTGAGGTCGAAGGAATCAAAGAGTGCGGTATTCCACTTCGGGATGAGGTAGAGGGAAAGCAGAACCAGGATGCCGATGAATGGGTAGACCAGGTAGGACATGACGTGAACTACGACGTCCTTGCCCATGCGGACGACCAGGATGAGGCCGCCTACTAGCAGGAGGGAGGTAAGCCAGCGCTCCGGCGGGGTGATTCCGAGCTGGTGCTCCAAGAAGGAGTTGACCGTGTTGGTGATGGTTACCGAGTAAACCAGCAGGATGGGGTAGACCGACAGGAAGTACAGGATGTTCATCAGAACGCCGGCCTTCTTGCCAAAGTGTTCCTCGACGACGTCCGTGAGGTCACCGTCTGGCTTGGAGCTGGAAAGCACCAAGCGGGTTAATCCGCGGTGAGCCCAGAAGGTCATTGGCAGTGCTACCACCGTCATGATGATCAGTGGGATGATGCCGCCGATACCGGCGTTGATGGGGAGGAAGAGGACGCCGGCGCCGATTGCGGTGCCGAACAGGGAGAGCATCCATACGGTGTCTTCCTTATTCCACTTCGGTGCACCCTCCTGGCCATCAAACGGGGTGTCAATGCCAGGGGCTGGTGCGGATTCTTTGGAGGAGGGAGCTGCCTTGGAGGTCTTGAGATCCTGGGGCATCTCAGCCTGGTTCTCTGGGTGCTGGGCTTTGTTGCGCCGCGTGATTGAGTGGGACATTTTCTTTCCTACATCTAGTTGGTCGGCCGAAGCGTTTGGGCTTCTGCAACCATGATTGAGAAAATTTCTTCTCACTCAATTTTGCGTTTGTAGGATTTTGAGAAATTATCTCGCATCCTGCATATCCAGCCCTTTTGCTTCGCTGTGCCTTCAGTATAGAACAAAATCTTGCAGGGTGATAATAAATTATTGCACTGCGAGTAGGGCATTTATCACTCTCTGAGAATTTGCATTCCCCAGTGCTTTATGGCTTGCTCTACACAAAATCCGGAAAAGTGGTCTGGGTCACGGGGTAGCTTGTAAAGGGCCTGCTTAACACGATTTTCAGATCTCGCGGGCCAGAAATTGAGGGTGCGGGCTAGGTCTCTACCAAGACGGTGAAAGGTCCTTCGTTCACAGAAGAAACGCGCATTTTAGCCCCGAATTGGCCTGTTTCAACTGACACGCCGCGTTCCCTGAGGTTCGCAATAATCGCCGCGATGACCGGTTCGGCCTCGGGTCCTGGGGCGGCATCCGCCCACGAAGGGCGCCGTCCTTTGGCGGTGCGGCCGTACAAAGTAAATTGGCTCACCACAAGCACGGGCGCTCCGGCGTCAATGACTGAGACTTCGCCATCAAGAATGCGCAGTTCTGCAATCTTGCGTGCCATTTTCTCAGCGCGGGGCTGCCAATCATCCATATCCTCGCGCGAGACCCCAACTAGAGCGAGAAGACCACCGGTTTCGGGGCAATCGATGGCTCCTACGGTTTCTCCATCGACGGTCACTGTGGCCTCTGATACCCGAGTCAAAACTGCGCGCATGGTTTACTTCTCCTTATATAACGAGTGGGGGACAGTGTGGATCTAGCTGAGGTCCAGCGAATCGGTCTCCAAGAGGAGATCAGCTGGGATAAGCAGGCCATGGCGGACCATATCGATGACGGCGGGTAGGGCGGCAGCAGTAAGTTCTGCTTCGTCGAATCCATGTGCCGCCGCATACAAGCCGATGGTTTCTTCAAGGTTCAAGCCCTGTGGGTTGAGACCGGCGACAATGGCAGCGATGTGTTCATCTACTTCGTGGCTCCAGCGCGGACCGTCGGTGCGAGTAAGACGTAGAGCGGCCCGAGTAAAGCCCTGGCCCAATTCTCCGTCTGGGGTGCTGATATCTTCGCGTGCCAGCCCCGGGTGTACGCGGAAGTGCTTTCCCTGTAGCTCGCCGGGTACGAGGTCGCGCAGCCACGCCACGCGGGCAAAATATTCTTCTACTTCTGGGCCAAGTGGGTCGCTAAAGGCCTGCGGCATTTCTTCGGCCAAGATATCGGCAGGTTCATCGTCGCCGATGCGTTGGATAGCCACAAAACCAAAGCCAATGCTATTGACCTCGTGTTGCTGGAAATGCTCCAGCCAGGCGCGAGAGCGCTCTTGTCCTTCAGGGGAGCGTACATCCAGGGATTCGTCCTCGAGCCAGGTGGACACATAGAGTGCGGGATCGGCTACGTCGCGCTGGATTATCCAGGCGGCAATTCCTTTGTCCGGTAGCCAGGAAGCAACGCGTTGCTGCCAGGTCTCGCCGCTGGTGTGTACCCAAGCTGCCAGAAGGTGAGCCGTTCCGCCGGGGGTTAGGTGATCGGTGGCCCGAGAGACAACCAGCTCGCTGGCACCGTCCAGATTTAACCCGGAATCGCGGTAGACGTGGCCAACTTCGGGAAGGCCAACAACAAAAGGTGGGTTAGCTACGAGGCGGTCAAAGCGGCGGCCGGCTACGGGGTCGAACCACGAACCTTGCAGCAATTCCACTTTCTCGCTATCGCCAGTAGCGGCAATGGTAGCCTCGGCCAATTCCAACGCACGCTCATGCACGTCGGTGGCGGTAATCTTTTCAGCGCAATCGAGCTGCCCCAGCAATTGGACGCCCGAGCCAGTGCCTAG
The DNA here is from genome assembly GCA_938008395.1 of Corynebacterium tuberculostearicum. Lineage (GTDB taxonomy): Bacteria > Actinomycetota > Actinomycetes > Mycobacteriales > Mycobacteriaceae > Corynebacterium > Corynebacterium tuberculostearicum_L. The sequence goes on along the minus strand of CALLKG010000072.1, from coordinate 19,967 downwards.
ATCTAAGACGCTGCCCACTGGGCTTACTGGCGTGGATTGCAGCAGGGAGAGGCTTGCCGCGCCAACGCCAAGCACATGGTCTGGGCCAGGTACGTGGTCGACCAAGGAGGCGTCGACGTCGGAGAAGATGAGACGGTTGGCGCCAACGATGGTGTGGGGGCGGATATCGAGGGCGATGTAGGCCTTGCCATGGGCGTCGGCAAGCGCAACATTGGCATCGAGCAACTGGGTAGCCAGGCGCGCGCCTACCGCCTCGCCCAAAAGCGTGGCCGGCAGGTGTTCATGCAGGAGGAAGAAGCGGATTAAAAGATCTAACTGAGATTCGCTGTGCGCGGCGAGCGCAACTGGTGCTGGTTCGCCGCGGAAGAGGGCCTCGGTAACTTCCGGACCTAGGTGCCCGGCTACGCCATCGGTAGTAAAACCGGCGGCGGTAAAGACGTCGGAAAGCTCTGCGGCCAGCTTGGCTAGCGCGGAGGCATCAAAGTCTGGGCCAAAAGCGGTCGTCATATAAGCAGGAATCCTTTACTCTTCTTCGTGATCAATGATGTCGTGGTGTGCCTCAATAGGCCGGGCGGTGCCGCCGGAAACCTGTGGGGCGTGGGACTGGCTATAAAGTTGCCGGTTCATGGCTGGCTTGTACACGTTTTTCTCGCGCTTATCCTTCTTTTCGCCCCGGCCGTTGCCAATCACCACGGCTATCCAGGGGAGGGGAAATGTCACGCCCACAATGATGGCGGCTAAAAGCCACCAATGCATATAAAGGAAGAAGCCGGCGATGAGCAGGGAAGGAACGCGCAAAAACTGAAAGATTCCGTACCGAATTTCGCGGCGCTTGCGGTCCTGGCCAGGCGAGAGCTTGGCATCTGTGATGAGGTAGCGCTCTTTTTTGCCAAACAACCTAGACTCGGCTCCCCTCGTGCGCGTCGGCGTTCCCTCGATAAGGGGAGAGGGGCGCAGTGGCTGGCGTGCATGACGTGTACATGTTCTCCAAGGGTAGCCGCCTGACTCGCAAAGTTCGATGCCGATGCGGCAAAATGGAGTGCGTGACTACGACTACGAAGACAATTGAACGGCCAGATATTCGTGAAGACACTTCGACGACGGATAATGACACGCCGAAGTTCTTCCACTACGTCAAAAAGGATCACATCCTCGATTCCGCGGTGAACGGCAAGTACGTCGTTGCGCTGTGCGGCGAAACTTTCCCGGTGACCAAGCAGGCAAAACCGGGTTCTCCGGTATGCCCCGATTGTGAGCGTGTGTATAAAGGTCTGCGCCGCAAGTGAGGACTTTTAAAAAGACTAACCTTCGCGCCTGGCAGCAATCCGCCCTCGATAAATTCCTCGCCACTAAGCCGCAAGACTTCATGGCGGTGGCGACCCCGGGCGCCGGAAAGACTACCTTCGCACTGCGCATTGCCACCGAGCTCATGGAAGACCGTACGGTCGAGCGCGTAATCGTGGTGGTGCCTACCGAACACCTCAAGACCCAGTGGTCTAGCGCTGCCGCGCGCGTTGGTCTGGCTCTCGATCCGGCGTTTAGCAATTCCTCCGCCGTTAATCCCTCCATGGACGGCATTGTGGTGACTTATGCGCAAGTGGGTATGCACCCCTTCAAACACCGCGCGGTGGCCTCGGCTCGGCGCACTTTGGTGATCCTGGATGAGATTCACCATGCAGGCGACGCCAAGAGCTGGGGCGATGGCGTCAAGGAAGCCTACGACGATGTCAATCACCGCCTGGCCTTGACCGGTACGCCTTTCCGCTCCGATGACTCGCCCATTCCATTCGTCCAATACGTGGACGATGGGGAGGGGCACAAGGTATCCCGCTCGGACCATACCTATGGCTATGGCGATGCGCTTGCCGACGGCGTCGTGCGCCCCGTTGTCTTTCTTTCTTACTCTGGCGAAGCCCGCTGGCGCGACTCGGCCGGCGAGGAACATGCAGCCCGTTTGGGCGACATTATGAATGCGGAGCAAACCGCCCGAGCGTGGCGCACCGCCTTGGACCCCAAGGGTGAGTGGATCCCTGCTGTGCTGCAGGCGGCGCATACCCGCCTGATGCAAATGCGGCGCAATATGCCGGATGCCGGCGGCCTGGTGCTGGCTTCGGATACGACGACCGCACGCGCGTATGCCAAGATCCTCAAACAGCTTTCTAATACGCCAGTGTCGGTGATTTTGTCTGATGATCCCGGCTCCTCGGACCGCATTCAGGAGTTTTCTGAGTCCACCGATGAGTGGATGGTGGCAGTCCGCATGGTGTCCGAGGGCGTCGACGTCCCGCGCCTAGCGGTGGGCGTTTATGCTACCTCGGCATCGACCCCGCTCTTTTTCGCCCAGGCCATCGGCCGCTTTGTGCGCTCGCGCATGCCGGGTGAAACCGCTTCCGTTTTCCTTCCTTCGGTGCCTGTCTTGCTGGGCTTGGCAGAAAATATGGAAAAGTCCCGCGATCACGTTTTGGGTGAGGAAAAGCCGGACAGGGAAGGCTGGGACGACGAACTGCTAGAGCAGGCGAATCAGAAAAAGACCGAACCAGACATGCTGGAGAAGTCTTATGAGTCGCTTGGTGCCGAGGCAGAGTTCTCGGGCCTGCTGTATAACGGTTCTCAGTTCAATACCGGGGATATGACCACCGATGAGGAAGCAGACTTCCTTGGCATTCCCGGGCTACTTGATGCAGACCAAGTCAAAGATTTGCTGCGCAAGAAACAATCCGAAGAAATGGACCGCCGCGAAGCGGAGGAAAAGGCGCGACGCGCCGCTGAGGCGGAGGAGGCTCACCGCCGCAAGCTCTACGGCATGGATTATGCACCGGCCTCACGGAAGAAGTCTATGGAGTCTGAGTCCAGCGATACTGGAGTTGTCGATGAGCTAGGCCAGCTGCGCAAAGAGCTCAATACGGTCGTATCCATCGCTGCCCAGCGCTCGGGCCGCCCGCACGGTGCCATCCACACTGAGGTGCGCAAGGCCTGTGGCGGCCCGCCCACCGCGCTGTGTAATGCCGAGCAGCTGCGCGAACGCATCGAGTACTTGCGCAAGTGGTAGGGGTAGGCGGTCATGGTCAAAGTCAAGGTCAAGCAAGGCCGGATTGGGACAGTACTCCAGTACCTTTCGTGCGGTGCACTTCTAGCGCAGTGCATTCCTAGCCCGGTGCACTCCTGGCGCGGAGTGCACCCAGCCCGGCCTTTTCTGCGCTCTACCAGAAAGCGATCGCCGTACAATGCGCAGCCAGCGTGGGTAACGTAGTTAAAAGCAAAAGAACGATTAGCAATAACACGATTAAGGCTTTTGGGCTGCGCTCAAGGAGGCTAAGCGTATGACCATCCCGAACGGCCCTCACACCCCGGGCAACGGAAAGAATTCCGACAGTTCCGAAGGCGCGGTATACCCGGCCTTTGCCGGTGGAGGTGACGGTTATTCCTCGGCCGAAAAGAAAAGCGTGATTGCGGTGTGGGCTCTCGTTATCGGCATCATTGCGCTGGTGTCTTTGCTCCTAGTTGTTCCACCGCTGCTGCTAGGGCCGATTGGCATCATCGTCTCCATCATCGCATTGCTAAAAGGCAAGAAGCGACCAAAAGAGCTGCGCCGCGCTTGGATGTCCATCGCCGGCTTGATTACCTCAATTATCGCTTTAATCTTGTCCGTTGCTTTCTTGGTTTACTTGTATACGCATATTGGTTGGACGATGACGCCTGACCCTGAAATGTGCACGACCATCGATGACCCAGCGCAAAAGCAAGCCTGCATGGAAGATTCCTTGAACGGTTCTACTCAAAACTAGGCGTTTCCCAAACGTCGAATATCGCATCTGTCCACCCATGGCACCATCCATGTGGAGGTGCGCAAGGCTTGCCGCGGCCCGACCGCCCACAAACTCGGCCACTCGTTAGTTGCCAGCGATTTCACAGGTTCCGTAAGTAACGTGGCCGAAAGCGATTACAAACGCGAAAGTTATTAGACGCACATATTTGATAAAGAGCACGCAATTTGGGCTGCCCCAAGGAGGCCAACCACATGACCACCCCGAACAACCCAGAGAACCCGGACAACGCGAAGAACCCATTTAGCAGCGACAGCACCGGCAAGCTGCCCTCCTACGGTGAGGCAACCTCCAAGGCTAACGAGGAGCACACCCACGACGCAAACAACTATGGCGTAGAAAACACCGCTCACGACCACGCCTCCCACGATGCTTACGGCACGAACGCAACCGCCGCTGGCGCCGGCTACCCGGCCTACGCCGGTGTCGACAGCCAGCCGGCAAAGAAGAACGCAGTTGCTATCTGGGCGATGGTCATCGGCATCATCGCTCTGCTGTCCCTGCTGCTGATTGTTCCGCCGCTGCTGCTTGGCCCAATCGGCATCATCGTCTCCATCATCGCGCTGGTCGTCGGCCGCAAGCGCCCGAAGGAGCTGCGCCGCACCTGGATGTCCATCGTCGGCCTGGTTACCTCCATCCTGGCCCTGGCCGGCACCATCGCCGTCATGGCCCTCGGCGTCAAGCTCTTCGGTGACACCGGCGCCGACAAGTGCCTGGAGATGCAGGACCCTGCCCAGCAACAGGCCTGCATAGAGGAAACCCTGGGTGCCGCACCACAGCAGTAGGGGAAATACCCGTACACTGCACTAAGCAACCCCCACGAGCCCCGACCACCTACGTGGTTGGAAGGCACGTGGGGTTCTTAATGTCTCGTGGAAGTCGCACTGTCACTTGGCGTCGGTAAGTGTGTTTCCGAGCGGAACTAGGAGAGGGGATTAACCCCTGTTTCGATAATTATTGAACGGTGTTCAAGATGCTGGGGTACGATACTTGCATGGCAGAAACCTCGACTGTGCCGATGAGTATTAAGATGCGTGCAAGCCTTGAAGGTAGGCATATCTCGGGCGCTGAACGCATCGTGGAACCACACCTTGTTCCTAGCGTGAGTTCTGAGCTTGCAACCCGGGCGTTGCGGCATGAGAAGGGCGTGCCGGATTCCATCAATATCGCTACGAGGGCGGTTGCACCAGGCAACATTATTTATGTCAACGCCTTGAATGTCGGTACACGGGCCTGCGAGAACCCGGAGTTTGCACAAACAGCGATGATGGCCGTGCTCGCTAAGGACAACCATGTTTCCGAGAGCGCAGCCCGCCGAGGTATCGGGCTATTGTACCGCACCCGCGATATGCGCGGTGCCAGCATCGTCTGCGCTGAAACCGGTGAGCGTCTAGATACCCATGGGCAACGCGGTGTTCGGGTGGGAACATTTGATTGGGCTAATTCTCCTTGTGCCGAGTCGAAGAACCATCGGGCTGATGCCGTTGCTTTAGCATCCAAGGCTCTTGCTGCGCCGGGCATTGTCGCGGAAGTCTGTATTGCCGATGACCTGAGCTACACCACGGGTTATGTTGCGGTCGAAGGTTCCTATACGGCTTTGCGCAACGTCAAGGCTGAAGGCGGGAAACAAGGTGGACGTGTCTTGTTCTATTCAGGCGCACCTAGTGCACTTCCGGAGACAGAGCAGTGGCTGCGTGAAAAGCCTGTCCTTGTGGAAGGTTCTTGGCAATGAGCCTGGAAGACTGGGCATTCAGTTCCAATGCTTCGTGGTGTGAGCGTGGTCTGGAAAGAACCGAAAAGGTGAAGCGTCCTGGGTTTAGTTCCTACCTCAGGTAAGGAAGGGTTAGGCACTAAGCCTAGAAAGTATTCCGTCGAGTTTAAGGAGAAGGCGGTCCATCAGATCATTGAAATGGTCTGCTTGGAGTCCTGCTTACTACAGCGCGCCTTTGAACAGGTCGGCGAGCTTTTCGGCGTACACGCACACCGTGCGCGTGTGGGCTATTGCATCGATGACCAGTGAGACGCGCATGTGGTCTGCGAGCGCATAACCTGCAAGTTTCCGCGAGTAAGTTTCAATAACTGTGGCGGAATACATGTTCTTGCCACCCTTACAGGGCAGGTATGTAATGTCGCCTACATGGACGCGGTTCGGCGCTGCTTGGTAAAGCCTTTAAAGTCCCATGGCTTTCATGATGCGTGCGACCTTCTTGTGATTTATCGGGCCAAAGCTCGTATCGGCTTTAAGGCTTGCAGCGATGCGTTTAGACGGCGCTTTTTGTCTCCGCTGGGGTCGGGCGCGGTCATGAGTCCGGCGAGGGCATCGATGCTCATGGTGAGGACGCGGCGCCAGTTCTCGGGGTGTTCCATGGCGGGATCTTTGGCTTCGAGGCGCGCAGACGTGGCGTTGGCCAGTGCGGCGACGGCGCGAGCGCGGAACGCGAGGACGTCGGTGGGCAATGAGGCAAGCTCGGGTATGTGATCCTGGACGAGGCGCTGGAGCTGTGCGTTCTTGGTGTAGGTGCGGATTGCGGTCTCCGCCTGCGGGGGTGGTGATGGCTTTGGCAAAGAAGCGGGAACGCCACGATGGTGTGGGTAGTATGGCGTAGACCGTGAGCCACGGCTCGAGGTGCGAGGCGAGGGCATCGTGGACGCTCGTGTCTGGGGTGAGTCGTTCCAGATGGTGGGCGCGCGCCGCCTCGAGGGTGCCCAGGTGGCGCTCAATCATGGCGGTGAGAAGACCCTCGCGGCCGCCGAAGTGAGAATGATTGGCGGCGCCGGCGGCCTGGGCGATGGCGCGGTTGGATAAGACGTCGATGCCCTGTTGCGCGAACAGGTGCCCGGCGGTGTCCATGAGGTGCGCGCGGACTTTCTCACTGTGTTGTCCCATGGCTGTGAGAGCAGCCGAGGGTGCGGGCGGGGGATCTGAGATTGGGGGTAAACGACGGCTCAACCAACTGAACTTGTGAACTCATAAATCCTCCTTCGGATCACTCATAAGCAGTCTGGCAGCTATTGAGGTCCTTTTTATGGGCTTTTGTCTCTTGTTGTCTTTTGTGACTTTGACTCGTTAGAAGGCGAATACTCGCATCATGATTGTGATGACCACCAGCATGATGATTGCGGTGGGGATCTGCGCGATGATCGGGCCGTACTTGTTCTTCATCTGCAGGAGTGCGGCTGGGACGATGTTGAAGTTCGCCGCCATTGGGGTACACAGTGTGCCACAGAAACCTGCCAACATACCCATTGCGAAGATGGCGGCGGGGTTTCCGTCGAAGTTCTCAACGAGGACAGGCCAGCCGATGGCAGCCGTCATGATGGGGAATGCGGCGAAGGCGTTGCCCATGACCACGGTGAACAGCGCGTTGCCCAAGCAGTACGCGATGACGCTCCAGAGCAGGGCGTCCTGCGGAATGACGGCGCCGATGACGTCAGCGACTGCAGTGCCGACGCCGGCCTTGGTAAACAGCGTGCCGAGGGTGGAGAGCATTTGAGGCAGGAGTGCTGCCCAGCCGATGGCCTCAAGGAGACGGGTGCCCTCCGAGAGAGGAACCGACGGCGACTTCGGGCGCAGAACAATGAAGACGACGATGAGGCCGACGATGGCACCGATGCCCAAGCCCGTCAGGGTCGCAGAACCTTCCGCCAGGAGTGGCTCGCCGCCTACCTTCAGCTTCGGTCCGAGCACTGCCACGATGACGGTGACCAACGGAACGGTCAGAGCCGGGATAAAGAGCTTGTTGCCAAAGCGCTGTGCCAGCGCCGCGCGTTCTTCCACCGAGGTGGTCTTTTCCACGGCCACGCCGAGTCCGTTGAAGCCGGCGATCAATGCCATGACAAGAACCGTGACGCCGAGAATCCACGCTGGGGCGGTCTTGGCCTGGACGAAAGTGCCATACATAAACGAGACACCGAGCAGGCCCCAAAAGATGCTGCTGAGTGCCTTCTTGTCGTGCTTAGGGTTGGTGGCAATCAGAATGGAAACCGCAATGAAAAAGGCGCCAATGAGCCAGTACAGCCATTCATTAGTAATCATCTTGGGTTAAGCCTCTTTCGGGGTAGCGGATTCTTTTGGAACCGAAGGCGCCGATCTTTCCATCGCTTTCAGTTTGGAATCGATGCGCAGCAGGCGGGTTCCGTGAATAAGGAATGCAACAACGGCAACAGGTAATGCCCACAGGGCAAGCTCGATCGGGTCGAGCGCAACGTTGTAGTTGGTATCCACGAAGGAGGTGATCAACAGAATCGAACCGACGGCGACGAATGCGTCCTCGCCGAAGAACAAGCCCACCGTGTCAGCAGAGGACGAATAAGCCTTGAGCTTCTCCTTTGCTTTCTCCGACAGAGGGTGGCCGATGCGCTGTTCCTCTGCGCCTTGTGCCATCGGGTAGATGAGTGGACGAACGGTCTGTGCCGGGCCGGCGATGGACTGGATGCCAACAGCTGCGGTGATCTGGCGAATGAGCAAGTAGAGCGCCAAAATGCGTCCTGCGGTGAGCGTCTTGAGCTTGGCAATAAGCGTCTTTGCTTGCTCCTGCAGACCGAAATGCTCGATGGTGCCGATGATAGGCAGCACGAGCGCGAAGGTAGTCACGGAGCGCGAGCCGGCAAATCCTTCGCCGAAGATATTCAGAATATCCATCGGGCTAATGCCGCCGATTACTGCGGTCACGATGCCGGAAACGGTGACCACCAGCAGTGGGTTGATGCGCAACGCGAAGCCGATAACGACCAGCGCTACGCCTATGAGTACGTACATGTGTTTCCTCTATTGATTTCTGAGGGGAGAAAAATAAACAAGAACCTCGATGGTGAGGTAGCCGTTGGTACGGAAGGCAGATGGTGGGCAGGCTACTGGCGTGCCCACGGGTGAGCGACGTTCAGGCGCTCGGCTTCCAGGTGTGCTTCCCAAGCAAAGGTGGCAAGCCAGTGCGAAGACATGTAGTCACCGGTGATTGCGGCTTCGAGGCCAGGCGCGAGAAGTTCGGCGCTGCGCTCGCGGATGGTGTGCGCGAGTTCTGGGTGCGTATCCTTCGTAGCTTCGAAAATGCGCAGCGCGCTAGCCAGGACAGTCATGCCAAGGCCGTAGAGGTGGACCTGGTATCCGTCGGTTGGATCAAAAACCCGTGCAGGCTTCAGGATGCACGAATCGGCATCCAAGCGTGCCAGGAAGCCCTCTGCCCAGATCGCGAACTCGGCGTCGTCAAGCACGTCGAGCATCAGGTCTGCCTCGCACAGGCCAGGGGAGAGGAAGTCCTGTCCGCTGCGCTCCTGCTCGAACTCCCAGGCCTTGTCTTCGGCGAAGAATTTCTTTGCAGTCGCAAGGATTTCCTCCACAACATCCTCGCGGCCCAGCTCCTTCGCCGCCTTCATGATCCGCTTCAGGCCGAACGCGGTGTTGGTGTGCAGGCCGTGGCGGACTGGCTCGGAGGCTTTGCCCAGCCAAGACAAGGTGTTGTCGAATACGGCATCGGCCAGTGGGGCTACGCCCTCGGCCAGGGCCTGGAGCTCGACTACTGGGGAGAACTTAAGCTCGGATGCCAGCTGTACTGCCCATGCCCAGCCGTATGGGCGCTCCCAAGTCGGGTTAGCACGCAGGTAGTCAGCCTCGGTTTTGATGTTCTCCGCGCTCAGGTGGTCCTCGAGGATGCGCAATGCCTCAGCGCGCCAAGCGCCGGAAGCATCCTCGTCGGAGGAAAGGAGGCTGGAAAGCAGCCAGTGCATGTGGACGCTCGAGTGCCAGTCGAAGGAGTTGCCGAAGCTCGGATGGAGCTCGTCTGGGGCCTTGTTATCGCTGCTCGAGGTCTGTACATGGTGGGAGGCATAAGGGTAGACACGCGTGACGTTATCGATGGCAATTTGAGCAAGCTGCGCTACCGGAGAATCGGAGTGATGCTCAGCGTCGTGAGTAACTGTGTTCACGAGCGTTCCTTTCAGGTCGTTCTACAATGTTGCTCGTGTCACAGTATCTCAAGCGCCTAGCTTGTATCTCAGATAATAGGCGATGAAATTTAATTAACTTTTGGCGAGTAGAAATGGCGGTGCTTATTTTAAAAGGTAGATGCGTATCCGTGCCCCAGAGTGGGGCGCAGATTTCCTACCTTTGACGCTCCGAATTCGTGGGGAAGGAGGTCTATTTAGGCCCGGCCTTGGATAAAAGCGGCCGACGAAATCGTACTCAGGCATGACTATTTAACTCGTCGAACCGGATAGCGTAGAGGCGTGGAAGTCTTTTCTGATAGGCGAATGATTCGTGACCTTGCGGTGTCGCTTTTGTGCGGAGCGGCGTCTCTCACCGGTAGGGACCTGATGTCCCGGCCGCTCTTTGACTACCTGATTATCGCCTTGGTCGTGCTAATGCCAATTATAAGCAGGCGGTGGCCGCGCCTGGTGGTCTTCGTTGCATCAATGGTGCTCTTCGCCAGCCTTTTCCAGGTGGAACTCACTGTAGGCATCATAATCCTTGCGGGGCAGGTCGCCTACATTATTCGCCGCAGGCTGGAAGATCCCCTGCGTCGAATAATGACTATAGGGATGCTTGCTGCGGACTTTATCGGCGTATTTTGGGTGAGCCAAACGGTACAGGAAGCAGCACAGGATATTGCGCGGCGCCTTTTCGTCGTGGGCTGGAGCCTACTGGTCCTTGCGGTATGCATGCTTGTGGGTGAACTGCGTAGGAGAGCAGAGGAAGAACGCACACGGGAGATTTCGCGTGCTCTAGAGAAACAACGCCTGGAATTCGAGAAAAGCTCGACGGAACAACGGGCGTTTATCGCACGTGAGATCCATGACGTCGTCACGCACTCGCTATCGGTCATAGTTGCCCAGGCCGATGGGGCGCTCTACACCAAAGACAAGGAAGCGCAAGAAGAAGCTTTGAAGTCTATTTCCCGCGTGGGAAGGACCTCTTTGAGGGAGATGCGGGGAGTCGTGGGCTTGCTGCGCACAGGGGAAAAGCGCGGCACTCAACCGATGGCGGGATTCGGTGATCTTCCAGAACTCATTAACAGCGTTAGAAGCGCTGGCATTGCTGCGGGATATCGCTGCACAGGAACGCCACCTGAAGAACTTTCCGCCGCGACGTCACTAAGTCTGTACCGAATTGTCCAAGAGGCTTTGACCAATGCGAACAAACATGGTGGCGGGCAAGCAGACGTACTAGTCGAATGGCTTGAAGGTATCGTCCGCCTTGAGGTGCGCAATGGATATATGGGTGATGCTCGAGGCGAGGGACATGGCATTGCTGGCATGAAGGAACGAGCGGAATTGGTTGGAGGAACCTTCCAACAGCGCAGTGATGCTGGCACATGGATAGTAGAAGCAGAGTTACCCACCGTAGGAGGAAGTAAGCAATGAAAGTCGGATTGGTAGACGACCAGGTTCTCTTCCTGCACGGGATTGCCCAGATCATTAGTTCGCAGCCAGACATGGATGTTATCTGGCAAGCAAACGATGGCGAAGATGCGCTGACCCAATGCGCGGCCACGCCTGCTGATGTGGTGCTCATGGATGTACAGATGCCTGTCCGCGATGGAATTAGCGCCACTGCTGAGATCGCATCCACTCTTCCAGAGACGAAGGTCATCATTCTGACAACCTTCGATGACGAAGACTATGTAGTAGCCGGGCTGCGAGCAGGAGCGAGTGGCTTCGTGCTCAAGGACGCAGAGCCAGAGGAGCTACTAAGCGCGTTGCGCACTGTCTATCGCGGAGACGCGGTAATCTCACCCCGCGCCACTAAGCGCCTTGTCCACAGTATGAGGGATGATTCCACGGACACGCTGAGTATTAGCGGCGCAGACCGTCGGGTACTTGAATCGCTGACTGCCCGTGAACAAGAAATCCTTGAAGCAATCGGGATGGGATGGTCAAACACAGAGATATGTGAGCGGATGTTCATCTCTATGCCGACCGTCAAGACGCACGTTGGACGAGTGCTCGCCAAGACGAGTTCTAGGGACCGTGTACACGCAGCTCTTTTCGCCTATCGCACAGGAGTTGTCTCCCGTGCTGACCTGCTTAGCTCCTAATACCCCGGTATGACTCGCAAAATCGTGCCTCGCGGCGATGTGCGGCGTAGGCGCGCCGGGCAACGATTGAGTTATGAGCACAGAATATGTTGTCGAAACTCAGGGTTTGACCAAGGAATATAAGGGATTCAAGGCCGTCGACGGCCTTGATATGGCAATCGGCCCCGGTGTCGTTCACGGTTTGTTGGGGCCGAATGGTTCGGGCAAGTCCACGACCATGAAAATGCTTTTGGGTCTGGCAAAGCCGACTGAGGGAAGCATCAGTTTGTTCGGCGAGCCTTTCGGGCCTAAGACGCGCAGCCGGGCCTTGGCCCGCACCGGCTCGCTCATCGAGCAGCCTTCGGCCTATTTGCACCTCACCGGGCGAGAGAACTTGCGCATCGCTGCGCGGCTTCTACGCGCTGAGGCAGAAGACGTCGATCGCGCAGTGCACCTCGTGCGGCTGGAAAAGCAGCTGGACAAGCAAGTAGCGAACTATTCCTTGGGCATGAAGCAGCGCCTCGGCATCGCAATGGCTATGATTCGTAACCCGCAGCTTCTGATCCTTGATGAACCAACGAACGGTCTTGACCCTGCCGGCATCGAAGAGATTCGCAATCTCATCGTCAGCCTCGCTGCCGATGAGGGGCGAACGGTATTGGTTTCGAGCCACCTTCTCTCGGAAATCGAAAAGATGGCTAGTGAGCTGACCATTATCAATCGCGGGCAGTTGCTCTTCCAAGGTACAAAGCAGGAGCTTTTCCATTCCCAGCCGCCTGAAGTCTTTATCGAAACCCCGAACCCCGAGGAAGCGGCGCAAGCACTCGCGGGTATCTCAGTGCGCTTTGTAGAAGGTGGCATTCGGGTCCCGAACTTAAGCGAGCGCGACGTCGCGGGGGCTTGTACGCAGCTCGTCAACCATGGCGTGCCCATCTACCAGGTGCTAAGAACGCACCGCAGTCTCGAAGAGATCTTCATTTCGATTACGGGACGAGGTGGCTTGCAATGATGTTGCAGAATGAATATGCCAAGATGCGGCATACCCGGATGCTGCCGCTAGCCCTTGCTGTCACGCTCGCCATCGTTGCCTTTTCCAGTATGAATCTGGTGGGTGAGCACACCGCCGAACAATTTCAGCAAGATCCGCATAGTCAATGGGGCGGACATCTCCTTGGTTACATCATGGTGACGGCCTTCCTCACTCCGGTGCAGGTGGCATTGCTAGCCAGCCGCGCAGCCGATGTAGAGCATCTCCACGGCGGCTGGCGGCTTAATTCCATCGCCGGATACCGCCGCGGTGGTCTGCTCCGCGCGAAGTTCGCAGCTTTAGCCCTTGTCCTAGCCGCAGTAAAGGTAGTTGAATTGCTCGCGGTCTTGACCACTCCATTCTTCCTTGGCGCACAGTCGATTGATTCACCCGGCACATGGGTTCTCACAGCAGCTGGTCTATATGGAACCTCGTGCGCACTGATGGCGATTTTCTTGTGGCAGGCAGCACGCGTGGAATCCCAGCTCGTGGTGCTCAGCACAGGGGTAGTAGGCGGCTTCCTCGGTGTGGCAGGAATGCTTTCTCCAACCGCGGTCACGCTCATTAATCCCTTCGGTTACTACGCAGTCTTATCCCCATTTACCTTCCGCCCCGAAGGCCTGGTGAGCATCGAACCACTGTGGATTCCATGGGCACTGTTCATCGCCGTTGTAACCGTCATCTTCACCGTGCTTTGTCGCACGCTTGACTCCCAGGAGGAATAAGTTCATGTTTGCTATCGACCTGCTGAAATTTCGACGCTCCTACGTATGGGCTGTCATCTTCCTCGTGCCGTCTATAGCAGTCGGCATTGGTGCCGCGAATTATCACGCTAACTTGGCGTCACTTAATGCCGGATGGGCAAGCTATCTTTCCCAAGCAACGCTGTTCTACGGCTTAATCTTTATGACTGTGGGAGTGGCCATCATCGCTGCAGCTGCCTGGCGCCTGGAACACCGCAACCACAATTGGAACACTATTTTGACCTCACCGCGCTCGGCGGGAGAAGTAGTCGCGGCCAAGCTTTTCTCCATCATGGTCCTCATCGCGCTAATGCAGACGGTGTTCATCGCGCTGGCCTTAGGCATTGGACGCGGCTTAGGAATACAGGGAGAGATTTCGCCTCTCAACTTGAGCGCGCTGTTCTTAGCAATCATCCCGGCGTTCGCAGTCGGGGCCTGGCAGTCCTTTTTCTCGATGATCTTTCGCAGCTTTGCCACGCCCGTGGCGATTTCACTTGTGGGCGCGATTGTCTCAGTTGGAATTCTCTACAGCGGTATTCGGCTCATCCCGATGCTGCTGCCACCGGCTATGGTTACGTCGACGATTTCGCTCGGCAGTACCGCCTTCGGCGCAGATGATACTCCTGATGTGCGCGGTATCGCGTTCAGGATGGCTGTTTCTATCTGTTTCGTCATCGGAGCTTGGATTGCATCTGTTGCCTGGCTGCGAACCCATGACGTTAAGGCTTAGGACTCATCCTTGGGACTCTTGCTTGTGCCACAGATGCAAAATGCCCTCGCGTCCCTCCGCACCTTAGAGCTAACGGGGGAGGCGAGGGCGGCGTCGGCAAGCGTGTGCGTCTTGTCGCTTGCCTTGGCAAGCTTGGCCTCTTAGTCGAGGTAATCGCGCAGTACCTGGGAACGAGAGGGGTGGCGCAGCTTCGACATGGTCTTGGACTCGATCTGGCGAATGCGCTCGCGGGTAACGCCGTAGACTTGGCCGATTTCGTCTAAAGTGCGCGGCATGCCATCGGTCAGTCCAAAGCGCAGGCGAACTACGCCGGCTTCACGCTCGGAAAGGGTGGTCAGCACGTCTTGGAGCTGATCCTGCAGCAAGGTGAAGGAGACTGCGTCGACCGCAATGACGGCCTCGGAGTCCTCGATGAAGTCACCCAACTGGGAATCGCCTTCGTCACCGATGGTCTGATCCAAGGAAATGGGCTCGCGGGCATATTGCTGGATTTCGAGCACCTTTTCTTCGGTGATATCCATCTCCTTCGCCAGCTCCTGCGGGGTAGGCTCGCGGCCCAGGTCCTGCAGCAGCTCGCGCTGGATGCGGCCCAGCTTGTTGATGACTTCCACCATGTGAACCGGGATGCGGATGGTACGAGCCTGGTCAGCCATGGCGCGGGTAATGGCCTGGCGGATCCACCAGGTGGCGTAAGTGGAGAACTTATAGCCCTTGGTGTAATCGAACTTCTCCACCGCGCGGATTAGACCCAAGTTGCCTTCCTGAATGAGGTCCAAGAAAGCCATGCCGCGGCCGGTGTAACGCTTGGCCAAGGAAACCACCAGACGCAGGTTGGCTTCCAGCAGGTGGTTCTTGGCCTTGCGGCCATCGCGGGCGATGCTGCGCAGGTCGCGCTTTTCCATGGGGGAGAGCTTGGCGGCCTTATCGCCTTCGGCGCGGGCCTTTTCCATCTCATCCATGCGGTGCTGTGCGTACAGGCCAGCCTCGATGCGCTTGGCCAGGGAAACCTCTTGCTCGGCGTTGAGCAGGGCGACCTTACCAATCTGCTTGAGGTAGGCGCGGACGGAGTCGGCAGAGGCGGTTAGCTGCGCATCCTTGCGTGCCTGACGCAGCGCAGCGGACTCTTCCTCGTCCCAGACGGAAGAGGAGTCTTCCTCTTCTTCCTCATCGTCGTCGTCCAAATCCTCTTCGAGGTCATCGTCCTCGAGGTCTTCGCCAGCGTCGAAGTCATCATCGTCTTCGATGTCCGCATTGGTGGGATCGAAGTCGACGTCTTCGTCGTGCTCGTCCTCCTCGAGCTCCTCTTCTGCTTCCGGCTGTGCCTGCTTTTCGGACTCGGCTGGGGATTCCTGCTTCTTTGCCGCGGATTTGCGGACCGTCTTCTTAGTGGCCTTTTTGGCAGACTTCTTAGTGGTCTTCTTGGCCGACTTTTTGGCGGTCTTCTTCGCAGTCTTCTTAGCGGTCTTTTTGGCCGTCTTCTTAGCCGTCTTTTTCGCGGTTTTCTTTGCCGTCTTCTTGGCGGTCTTCTTTGCAGGAGTAGATGCCTCAGCGGCGTTTTCGCCCTCGCCGAGTGCCTGGTCTGAAGATTCAGTGGCTGCCACGTACGCCCTTTCGACTAACTTCTTGATTGAAACAGCTCAGTGCGCCCTAGTGGGGCGCTCGTGCATCAGTGTGATGTTAACGCGTTGTGGCCTTAAGCAGGCCAGACACGCCCTAGAGCTATTTAACTTAGGATCGACCGCCCAGTATAGAGGATCTTTCCAATCTGCCGGTGGATAGGGTCACCTGCAGTGCGTAAATACTACGGTTTCAAACCGTCTACCGCCGCCATCGCAGCTCCGACAATTCCTGCGCGATTGCGCAGTTGTGCAGGCATGACGGGGGTTTCAATAGCAAGGTGTGGTCCCCACTTTTCAAACTTGCGGGAAATCCCACCCCCGATGAGGAAGGCCTGCGGGTTAAAGAGCTTTTCATATTCCGCGAGGACCTTGTTGAGCCGTTTAGTCCACTGCTTGTACTTGAGTTCTTCGCGGTCCTTCACGGCCGAGGACGCAATTTTCTCAGCCTCGTCATCGCCCACCGTGAGGTGCCCCAGTTCGGTATTGGGGAACAACTGGCCATCCAGGAAGAAGGCCGAACCGATACCGGTGCCCAGGGTTAGGAAGATTACGGAGCCCTGCTTGGCGATGTCCTCTCCGTAGGCAACCTCGGCTAGTCCCGCCGCGTCGGCGTCGTTAAGCACGGCAAAATCCGCATCCAGGTAGTCCGCGAAGAGCTCTGTGGCGTTGACCCCAATCCAATCCTTGGAAATATTTGCCGCAGTCTCGACTTCCTGGTTGCGAACCACGGAAGGCAGGGTGATGCCAACGGGGCCGTCCCACTGCTTTTCCTGCACGATTTGGGCTACTACCTTGGCAACTTCATGCGGCGTAGACGGCTGTGGGGTGGCGATCTTCAAACGCTCGCCCACGAATTCGCCGGTGGCAAGGTCCACCTCAGCGCCTTTAATGCCGGAGCCTCCGATATCGATGCCAAAGGAATGGCCAGAAAGAGTAGTCATGCCCGACAGTCTAGAAGAAGGCACAATAGTTGGCATGACTGAGCAGATCGATTTTCTCCAATTGCGGGATTTTGCCGTTTCTACCGCCACGCGCGCTGCGGAATTAATTACTGCGCGCCGCGCAGAACTAGTCGCAGGTGACGGCATCGCGGCGCATACCCACACCAAGTCCAGCGACGTAGATCCCGTAACGGAGGTCGATACCGCGACAGAGGAGTTCATTGCCACCACCATCCGCACCCAACGCCCCGGGGATGGAATTTTTGGCGAAGAAGGCGCCAATGTGGAATCGACCAGTGGCGTTACCTGGATTGTCGATCCGATTGATGGCACCGTGAATTTCCTCTACGGGGTGCCGGACTACGCCGTATCCATTGGTGCGGAATACCAAGGGCACCTCGTAGCTGGCGCGGTGGTCAACGTAGCACGCGGGCGCACCTATGCTGCCGCAGCCGGCCAAGGCGCCACGGTCACCGGCCCAGACGGAATTGAGCACGCACTGCGGTGTGGCCAGACACAAGATACTGCGTTGGCCTTGGTAGCAACCGGATTTGGTTACGAAGCTGACCGGCGTGCAGCCCAAGCCGAGCTTCTCACCAAGCTTCTGCCTAATGTGCGTGATATTCGCCGCATCGGCGCTGCCGCGCTCGACCTATGCCGTGTGGCAGAGGGAACCGTTGATGCCTACTTTGAGCACGGCATCAATGCGTGGGACTTCGCCGCAGGGGCAATCATTGCTCGCGAGGCAGGTGCGGTAGTGCGCCATCCAGGCTTTGATAAAGGCTCCGCCGACGGTGAACTTACCTGGGCCGCGGGGGCAGATTTGGCCCCCGCATTCGAAAAGCTTTTAGCAGCGCACAGGGCCACGGACGCGCTGCGGGGGTAATAGTTTCCCACGCCGGCAAGCGGTGAGATGACATCTAGCCATTTGTGCTTTACTATGCGCGATCGATAAATACCCATTCCTTAAAGCAACTTGACCATTAGGGGCGTGCATTATGGCCACCGATTATGACGCACCGCGCCGGCGCGCGGAAGATGAACTCGAAACTGACTCCCTAGAAGGACTCAAAGCCGCTGAGAGCGATAACAACGGCATGGACGATGACGGAGAAATCGTCGAAGCCTTCCAGCCGCCATCAGTGGACCTCACGGGCGAGGAGCTTAATGTTGAGGTAGTTCCACGTCAGGAAAATGAGTTTACCTGCGGCTCGTGTTTCCTGGTGCAGTCCAATAAGCGTTACTCCCACGAAGAGGACGGCCAGCCAATCTGCAAGGATTGCGCCTAAAGGAATACGCAGCAGAAACGAAACCCCGCACTTGGCAATTTTCTACGTGCCGAGTGCGGGGTTTGCTGTTGCAGCCACCACATTTTCTGTGGTGTGCGAAGTCAATAAAGATTAGTGCTGTTCCGGAACGAAAGCGTGGAGCAAAGCCTCCGGATCCTTCGAGGCGATGAGCCAATAAGGAGTATCGTCCTCTGGATCATTGAGCACCATCATGGCGTGCTCATCCACCCAAGCGTGGGAGACCAAAAACGCCGCGGGATCGAACTGCGGGCCCAGGGCATTGCGCCGCGCAGATTTGGGAACGGTGATAGACCGCGAGACGACGTCGTTAGGCAATTGGGCATCTTTGACCGTGAGCCAACGCGTTCCGTCCGGGTCGCGCTCTACCTTGATGACTGTATTGGACCAGGTAATAAGTACCCACACGGCGATAGCACCAAGGAGGATCGCGGGAATAATGGTCCACCACATGGAGCGATTGAGGCCGGCGGTAGCGGAAGTAAGCCCCACGATGGCGGCTGCAAAAAGCCAAAAGTACCAAGGGACCCATTGGCGTTCGCGGTACAGCACCTGAGGGGCCACCGTGCCCTGTGCCGAAGCGGCGCTTGACGGTGCCGGAGTTGCGGAAGTAGCAGATTTATCAGACACGTCTAGTCAGTCTAGTCCACACGCGCCGCAGAATGAACCTCCCAAGGCAGGTAGGATTGGCCAAGTGACTGACTCGATTCCGCATTCTCAACCAGAAAGCCCCTTTGGGGACGTTAAAGTCAAGCGCCTGGATAAGGAGCTTCCGTTGCCGCACCGTGCCCACCGTGGTGACGCCGGTGCGGACCTCTACGCAGCCGAAGCTCTTACCCTGCAACCCGGCGAGCGCGCCCTCGTCGGCACCGGGATTGCCATTGCGCTGCCACTAGGAACGGTCGGTTTAATTCACCCGCGTTCCGGACTAGCCGCCAAGCAAGGGCTTTCCATTGTCAATACCCCGGGCACGGTAGATGCCGATTACCGCGGGGAGATCAAGGTCTGCCTCATCAACCACGACCGGCATACACCCATTGAGATCGAACGCGGCATGCGCATCGCTCAGCTCGTGGTCCAGCGCGTAGAGCTGGTGGGGTTTGCTGAGGTTGAAGAATTGGATGACACCGTCCGCGGAGCCGGCGGCTATGGCTCTACCGGTGTGTAGTTAAAGCAGTAGAGAATCAACGAAACTTTTAGAAAGGACATAGCACCCATGGGAATCTGGCCCTTTGGCAAGAAGAACGACGAAGAAAAGAAGGCTCAGGAAAAGCCTGCAGCCCAAAGCGAAAAGCCGGCGGACCCCAAGTCCGCGGATACAGAAGCGCAGGAAACTTATGCTCCAGTAGGCGACACCGCAGCAGATGCCGCGGCGGCTTCTGGCAATGAACCCCGCGAATTCGCCCATGATGCCATCAATGGCCAGACCGGCCCCTTTGATGGCGACTCCGTCGATATCGAGACCTTCGATTTCAGTGACTTTTCCATCGGCGTATTAGATCTGGGGTCCCTGCGCATTCCACTGCCAAAGGAATCCCAGGTACAGGTGGAAATGGGCGAACAGGGCCCACGAATGCTGCACATCGTGACCAAGGTAGGCCGAATTACTCCCGTAGCCTTTGCCGCCCCACGTAAGCCAGGCCAGTGGGCAGAATCCGTGGAGGAAATCAAGGAGGGCATGAGCCGCGACGGACTTACCGTTACTACCGAGCCAGGCCCTTGGGGTGCTGAGGTCGTGGGCAAGAACGACAACGGTCAGGTCCGCGT
>CALLKG010000071.1:0-23182 GCA_938008395.1 Corynebacterium tuberculostearicum | reverse complement strand
CTTGGAGGGCTACGTCGCCGTCTTCATCGGCCTTCTCGGTTTGGGCGACGGCCAAGATATCGCCGTTGGAGGGACGGATGGCTACGAGCATGGCTTGGGAATCGGCACGCTCATTGACCGCCTCCTGCGCGGCCCGCTGCACGTCGTAGTCCAGACCTACCTTGATCGATGGTGCCGCGTCAGGGTCGTGCTTTTCCACATCAGAGAGTGCTGCGCCATTCTCATTGACCACAGAAATAGACCAGCCGGTTTGGCCATCGACCTCATCTTGGACCGCGGAGCGCACGCGCGACATCAGATCGGGTGCCAGGCCACGGTCGCGGGTGACCAGAGCCGGTTCTTCATTGAGGCGCACGCCGTCTATGCCTTCCACCTTGGGGCGCACGGCCTTGGCTTGGTCCTCCGTAAACATGGTCACGGAAAAGGAGCCGTCTGCATCCTCCAATTTTTTGGCCAGATCCTTGGCATCCATCTCCGCAATGGAGTCATCCTGGCGATGGGCGGCAGCAAGTGCGCCGCTGATCTTGGAAGCGGTGGGCCGCACATCATCCAGCGAGCTGGTATCTACCACCAGCCGGTAATTCAGCCCCGGGCTCATCAATTCCACCCCGTTGGAAGAAACCACGCTGGCGCGCTCTGCCTCCAGCGCGCGCAGTTCCAGGTGCTGATTTGCTCCCAGGTCGGGGTGGATAAGGCTCGGCTTCCACCGCACCGTCCATTCATCCTCGGTCTTGGTCAGCGTCATCTGCGTGTCATAGCTCAAGGTACGATCCTTAGGCAGATCCCAGGTGACCTTGTAGTTCGCCGTGGCGAGGTTCTCATCCTGGTCCACGCCTTCAAGCTCCATGTCGAGCCCCTCGGCCTGCAGGCCGGAGTAGGTGGCATCGAGGGCGGAGGTGGCGTCCGAGGGGGCGTCGGTAAGCGCGGCTAAACCGTCATTATTCCGGGACTCCATCCCCCGGAGGAATTCCTCCGCCACCGGTTCCGCGGAAACCGGCTTCGGCGTACAGGCAACCACGCTGGTGGAGGCGAGCGTGATAGTTGCAACCAGCGCGACCAACTTCTTCATGTCTTGGCACTCTAGCAGCGCAAGCGCCAAAAAAGACTGCCCCACACCGAAGTGCGGGGAAGTCTGCTCAAAGTGGGTGAATTACTGGGTTACGCGAACCTCAGCCTTGGCGCCTTCCACGGCTTCCATACCCTGCTCATCGGCAATGCGCATGGCCTCTTCAATGAGGGTTTCCACGATCTTGTCTTCCGGCACGGTGCGAACGACCTCGCCCTTAACAAAGATCTGCCCCTTGCCATTGCCGGAAGCAACGCCGAGGTCGGCATCGCGGGCCTCGCCTGGGCCGTTGACAACGCAACCCATCACGGCAACGCGCAGCGGGAACTCCATGCCGTCCAAGCCGGCGGTAACTTCCTCCGCCAGCTTATAAACGTCCACCTGGGCGCGGCCGCAGGACGGGCAGGAGACGATCTCCAGCTTGCGCGGGCGCAGGTTGAGCGACTGCAGAATCTGGTCGCCCACCTTGATTTCCTCTACCGGCGGAGCGGACAGGGACACGCGAATGGTATCGCCAATGCCCTCTGCCAGCAGTGCACCGAAGGCAACCGAAGACTTGATGGTGCCCATGAACTTCGGACCAGCTTCGGTCACGCCGAGGTGCAGCGGGTAATCAGTCTTTTCCGCCAGCTGGCGGTAGGCCTCCACCATCAAAACCGGATCGGAGTGCTTAACGGAAATAGCGATATCGCCATAACCGTGCTCCTCAAAGAGGCCAGCCTCCCAAATAGCGGACTCGACGAGTGCCTCCGGGGTGGCCTTGCCGTACTTTTCCAGTAGGCGCTTGTCCAAGGAGCCACCATTCACGCCGATGCGGATGGGAATGCCGGCATCGCCTGCGGCCTTAGCAACTTCCTTCACACGGCCATCGAACTCGCGGATATTGCCCGGGTTTACGCGGATGGCGGCGCAACCAGCATCGATGGCCTGGAAGATGTACTTCGGCTGGAAGTGGATATCCGCGATCACCGGGATCGGAGACTTCTTGGCAATGGCCGGAAGTGCCTCCGCGTCGATGGGCTTAGGGCAAGCCACACGCACGATATCGCAGCCGGAAGCGGTCAGCTGTGCGATCTGCTGCAGCGTGCCGTTGATGTCGTGCGTCTTGGTATTGGTCATTGACTGCACCGAGATGGGCGAGTCAGAGCCGACGCCGACCGGGCCCACCTGCAGCTGACGAGTCTTGCGGCGCGGGTGCAGGACTGGTGGTGGGCCGTCTGGGATTCCTAGACCGATGGGGGTCGACATGAATTCTCCTTGTTGAAGCACAGTAAATACATACGGTGGGTGATTAACGCCCCCACTCTAGCACTGCTTGCTTTATGCCTGAAGTGCGCGCAGCGGGGGCTGCGGCGGCTAGCCAAATAGCCGAATGGGGTTGACCACATCGGCGACGATCACGATGGCCCCAACACCCATCAGCAGCGCGGCCATAACATAGGTCACCGGCATCAACTTGGTGTAATCGGCCGGCCCCAGAGCTGGCTTGCCCGCCAGTGTGCGGATGCCATCGCGCAGCTTTTCATAAATGATGACGGCGATATGTCCGCCGTCGAAAGGCGGCAGCGGAATCAGGTTAAAGAGCGCGAGGAAGAAATTCAGGGTGGCCAGCATCATAAAGAACATCGACCACAGGGAGCGCTCCGCCAATTCGCCGCCCACGCGAGAAGCGCCGACGACGGACATCGGGCCATCGGCCTCGCGTTCGTGGCCAAAGATGGAGGCCACCACACCCGGAATTTTGCCCGGGAATTGCTTCAGCCCGTCGATCGTTGCGCTCAGTGAGTAGGTGCTAAAGCGCCAGGTTGCCGGCAGGGCGTCGACGGCGCCGTGCTTTTCGACGACATCGATAAGCTGATTGCTCAGCCCGATTGAACCAGCATCCACTAGCTCGCCGTCTTGGTTCAATCGCTTGACCGTATCGAGGTGGACTGTGAAGTCCCTTTCTTCCCCACCGCGCTCAACCGTCAGCGTGATGGTCTCGCTGGGGCGCTGCATTACCTCATCGCGCAGCTGGGTAAAAGAATCCAGCTTCTGGCCATCGAGGGCCACGATGATATCGCCCTCCTGCACGCCGGCTTTTCCGGCTGGGCCTTGACCCGTGCACTTTTCCAGTTCTTGGTTCAGCTTTTGATTGGCCGAGCAGGTCACCTCGCCTACACGGGGGCGCACGTCAGCATCCGGGTTGGGCAGACCAGCCGTCATCGCCACAAAGTAGAGGATGACAAAGCCCAAAATCAGGTTGACGCCGATGCCGCCGGCCATCACGATTATGCGCTGCCACCACGGCTTTTTATACATCGCATGGGGTTCTTCTTCCTCGGTGAGGAATTCGTCCTGGGCCGTCATGCCAGCGATATCGCAAAACCCGCCTACTGGGAAGGCCGCAAGTCCATATTCGGTGTGGCCCTTCCGGAAGGAAAATAGGCGCGGCCCAAAGCCAATAAAATAACGCCGCACGCGCATGCCAAAGGCGCGCGCGGTGAGCATATGGCCTGCTTCGTGCAGCGCTACGGTAAGCCCGATGCCAAGGGCGAAAAACACAATGCCCAGCAAGTTTGCCATGGTGTGAAAGCTTTCTAGTCAGCCAGCGAGTCAATCAGCGCATTCGCGCGCCTGCGCGCCTCGCCTTCTACCGCGAGGATTTCATCGAGGCTAGAGACTACACCAGCAAACTCGGATGCGGAATCAAGGATCGTGCCCACGACGTCCACGATCTCCGGGAAATGGATGCGCCCGGACAAAAACGCGGCCGCTGCCTCCTCATTGGCGGCATTATAAATGACCCCTGTTCCCTCGGCCGCGGCTCGGCGGGCGAGGTTGACGGCGGGAAAGGCGGCATCGTCAAGCGGCTCAAAACGCCAGTCATGCGCCTGCGCAAAATCCAAGGCCGGCTGGGCACCTGGAACGCGGTGCGGCCAATTCAGCGCTAGCGAAATGGGTAGCTTCATCGACGGCGGCGAGACCTGGGCAATAGTGCAGCCGTCCTTGAAGGTGGCCATGGAGTGAATAATGGACTGCGGGTGCACAGTGACGTCGATGCGCTCAGGTGCGATGTCAAAGAGCAGGGTGGCCTCAATCAGCTCTAGGCCCTTGTTGATGAGGGTGGCAGAGTTGAGGGTATTCATCTGCCCCATGGACCAGGTAGGGTGCTGCGCTGCCTGCTCAGGGGTCACGTCCCACATCTCTTCGCGCGACCAACCGCGGAAGGGGCCACCAGAGGCGGTAAGTACGAGCTTATCCAGCTCCCCTTCCTCGCCGGCACGCAGGCACTGCGCCATGGCGGAATGTTCCGAGTCCACAGGGATAATCTGGCCAGGGCGCGCCTTTTGCGTAACCAGCGTGCCGCCCGCGACGAGGGATTCCTTATTGGCCAAGGCCAGGTACTCGCCCATGTCTAAGGTGGCCAAGGTGGCCTTGAGCCCCAAAGAACCCACCAAGGCATTGAGTACCGTATCGGCCGGGGCCGAGCGCACTAGGTGCTCTGCAGCGTCGGCGCCACTCAAAACCGAACCGCCTAGAGCGGCCGACACCTCAGCCGCGGCGCCCTCGTTGGCCACGGCAACGTGGTCAAACGAAAGGTTGAGGCTACGGGCTTGTTCGATGATGAGCTGCGGGTTGGATCCACCCGCAGCGATTCCCACGACGTCGAATTTATCGGGATTATCCGCAATGACTTCCAGAGCCTGCGTGCCGATTGAACCGGTGGAACCAAGAATGAGTATTCGCTGAGTAGTCACGCCTCCACCCTAGCGCCCACCACCATTGCGCGGGCGCGGCAGGTACGCCGCACTGCGACGGGGGTGTTTAATCGCCATCTCAGGTGCGATGTTTTAGAATGTGTAGCAGACAAATGGCATTGGTGTGCCCGCATGCCCATCGCACAGACGGACACACGCAGAAGCGAAGGAGAGCAAGTGTCTTCCCACAAGCCGGTACCACAGGTATTTGACGGTGTTTCTACTGAGGACGTCCCATCCGCAGGATTCGGTTGGTCCCGCATCAGCCGCTCTGGCGTACAGATCGCCGGTTGGATCTCTGTCCTGTTCCTGCTTGCCTACAACTTTGGTAACCACAAGGGCCACGTTGAGACCATCTGGCTCATTGCCTTGGCTATCTTGATCGCCGTTGGCCTGCTCATCCACGCTTTCCAGCCTAAGCTGCACCAGGTCCGCACCGTGACCGCCAACAACCAGCCAGTAGGCCACCAGGAGCCGGACTGGGTCTACGACCAAAAGACCAGCACCGGCGCATACGCCGAGCTGACTGATTCCCAGCTGCGCGCGCTCAACATTGAGCCTTCCCGCGTTTCTCACCTGCGCGTTGAGCCAGGCACCAACAACGCCACCCCGGTTTCCTCCGGCAAGCACACGCTCTAAGCTTTAAGTACGCTTTAGCTACCGCCGCCCTTCCCCGCGAAGGTCGGCGGTTTCTTTATGCCTCCGCTTGGCGACGCCCCTCCTACTCACCAACACATCCTGTCGTTTAGGCCCCACTCCCAGCCCCCACGGCCTCAACCGCGACCCCGAGAGGGCCGCGATGCGGCCACTGTCGCGGGGGGCCGGAGGATTAAGACACCCAGTGACCCACCTTGGCGTAAATCTCAGGCAGGGAGTTGTCCACGCGTTTTCCGCTTACCCGGAGGGCAACGATATAACACGCAACTGGAACCGCGATGACGAGGATAAACCCCAGCGCAACCAGTACCATATTCGAGCCGTAGCCGATGGCCATTGGAATGACGCCAGGGATAATCGGCGTCCAGCCAATAAACAAATTCAAAATGGCGCTTAAGAAGGCACCGGCCGAGTAGCCGGATTTATCTGCCCACATACTGCCACCGGGCCGCGCGGTGGCAAAGGGATTAAAGGTGGATAGCAGCAATGACAATCCTGCAGAAGAAATGAAAATTCCCAGTGCGACCACCATCAAGCACCCGGTGAGCGCTTTGTCGGCGCTCACCGCGAAAAGCACCGCCGCCGAGAGGACGAAAGTTATGGCTGTGGGCGCCAAGTGCGCCCAGTGCCGCGCGTAGAGAAACGTGCGCGGACGAACTGGGGCGGCCATCTTTACCCACAGGCTTGGACCGTCGTAACCGAAGTCATTGGTGGCTACAATTCCACCGAAGAGTCCCAGAAATAGCACTCCTATAGACGGCATGACGGAATCAGTAGTAAAGCCCTGAATGATAAAACCGATTGCCAAAATCGGCTGCATGATGATGGTGCCGATAAGGCGAGAGTCGCGGAAGATGTAGCGCAGCGAGCGGGTAAATTCCATCGCAGCTGGACCGCGATAGGAAAAGGAGCCCAAGGAAAAGCGACTTATCCCTTTGTCCTTTTCGCGGCGTTGGTGCTTCGGAGACAAGAGTGCGCGGCGCTCGAATTGCAAGCGCAGCAACCGGTGCCACGCCCACACGGCTGCGCCCAGCGACGCCGCGGCGATGAGAAACTGCAAGAAGGCTACTACTGGTTCGCCTTGGGCGAGCGCGAGCGCCCAGCCCACCGGTGCGCCAACGGGCGTCCACGCCAGACCCTCGCCCACAGATCCCAATGGGAAGTCAGAGCCAGCAAGGGATGCAAGCCGATTAGAACCAAAGATGAGCAAGAACACCGCCAGCGCACCCAAAACTTTGAGGGTGGTCGAGCTTAGCTCCGCGACAGTAACCCCGACATAGACCGCGAGGTCCACTAAAACCAGCGTCAGTACTAGGGCAAAGAGCATGCTCAGGCAGAAGGGCACGATGAACAATGCCTTACCATTGGCAGCCAAGATCACACTTCCCGCCACCGCATAAGCGATGGAGAGCAGGACAGATACTGGAGCGCGCAGATTGAGTACTGAGGCAATAGCTAGTGCCGGTGTGATGTCTTTTAACCGCACCGGCAACGCGGAAAGCTCACGGGCAGAAAGCTGATTCTCTCCGCTGGGCATGATGAGGGTGATAACAATAAAGGCCAGCGTGCCTACAGCAGGGGCCACGGTAAGGGCTTGCATGTTCCCAGTTCCGATGGAGATATCTGCCGCAGCAAGAGCGCCCAGCGACGCAAGGCCGATGAGACCGTAGAGCAAGAGGCAGATGGGAATCATGACCGCCGCGGCATTCGCCTTGAGATTGCGCGCCCACAGTGTGCGGTGCAGCTTGAGGAGCGTCGAAGTCATTGCGTCTACGCCTCCCCTTCCCCACGCTGCGGCTCGCCGCCTTCACGACGCAGCCAGTCGAAAGAGCCCGCATCAAAATCACTCCCACCGGCAAAGTGGATGAAGGCATCCGTCAGGCTGCCGCCTTGGCGCACCTCCTCCACATGGCCAGCAGATAGCACCTGTCCTCCCGCGATAATGGCTACATGATCACACAAGCCCTCCACCAATTGCATGACGTGTGAAGACAGGATTACGGTGCCACCGCGGGCGGCATAGGCGCGCAAGAGCTCCTGAATAAGCTGGCCGGAGACTGGGTCCACCGCTTCCAAAGGTTCGTCGAGGATCACTACCTCTGGGTTATGCAGGAGCGCACCTGCCAAAAGGATCTTCTTAGTCATGCCAGCGGAATAGTCCGCGATGGGTTTATCGGCGGCGTCGGCAAGCTGCAAGGCGTCCAGCAGCTGTGCGCTGCGACGCTCCACCTCGGCCTGGTTCATGCTGCGCAAAGCGCCGAGATAAAACAGGTACTCCGGGCCAGACAAGCGGTCAAAGACGGGAGCACCATCAATGAGCAGGCCCATCGCCGCCTTGGCCGCAATCGGTTCCTGCCACGTATTGTGCCCAGCGATGAACGCTTCACCGCTATCTGGGCGCAGCAGGCCACACGCCATGGTCAACATGGTGGTCTTGCCAGCACCGTTAGGGCCGACGATGCCATAAATAGAGCCCCGCGGGATGTCGAGGCTCAAATTCGACACCGCGGGGCGTCCAGCGAAAGATTTATTCAGACCGCGCACGGCAAAGGCCTGCGCGGTGGGGTCATCTGCAAGCGGCGGATAATTCGGAATAATCATATCCGCCAATGTTATCAGTTAGGCGGACTTATCTTCCCGTTCATCCGCTGCGAGCTGACCACACGCTGCCGCAATCTCATCGCCCTTGGTATCGCGCACCGTGCAAGGAACGCCTTGGGCCTGTACGCGGCGCACGAACTCGTCTTGGCGGTCCTGCGGGGCTGCATCCCACTCCGAGCCCGGCGTGGGGTTCAGCGGAATGACATTGACGTGAACCTTGGAGCCCAGCTTCTGATGCAGCTTGCGGCCCAGCATATCCGCGCGGAAATCCTGGTCATTTTTATCACGAATCAGGGCATACTCAATGGACACGCGGCGAGCAGACTTATCCGCGTAATAACGCGCAGCATCGAGCACCTCATCGACGGACCAGCGGTTATTGACCGGCACGAGGCCATCGCGCAGCTCGTCATCCGGAGTGTGCAAGGAAACGGCGAGCGTGCAGGCCAAATCCTCGTCCGCCAGCTTACGGATTGCCGGAGCCAAGCCCACCGTAGACACGGTCACGTTGCGCTGGGAAAGACCAAAGCCGGCACCATCCTGGCCGGTAATCTGACGCACGGCCTGCACCACGCGCTTGTAGTTGGCCAGTGGCTCACCCATGCCCATGAAGACCACGTTGGACAGGCGACCGCCTTCTGCCGCCATTGCGGCTGCAGCGTGGCGGAATTGCTCAACGATCTCGCCTGTAGACAGGTTGCGGTCTAGACCACCCTGGCCGGTAGCACAGAACGGGCAGGCCATACCGCAGCCGGCCTGGGAAGAAATACACAACGTAGCGCGTCCTGGGTAGCGCATCAGAACCGACTCCAGCAGCGTGCCATCATGCAAACGCCACAGGGACTTGGTGGTCTCGCCGTCATCCGTGGAAGTAGTCCGGATAGGCTGCATGAGCTCAGGGAAGAAGGCTTCCTTTACCGCTTCGCGCTTGCCGGCGGGGATATCGGTCATATCCTCCACATTGTCGGTATAGTGCTCGTAATAGTGCTTAGCCAGCTGCTTTGCACGGAATTTAGGCAGGCCAATTTCTGCGAGCCTATCAATGCGCTCGCTTTCGGTCAGGTCCGCGAAGTGCTTAGGGGGAAGTCCGCGGCGCGGGGCGGAGAAGTTAAGTTTCACTGGTTGAGCCATAGTGTTGCCCATCTTTCCACGGTCTGCGTGGGTTTTTCCAATTGAAAGCCGTGCCAAGTGGCATAATTGACAGGTTTAAAGAAATAATGGATGCATGACAAATCCGAATTACCCCGCAGATGACTTTTCTTCTTCCGACGCAGACCTCTCCTCGACGGAGATGAACACTTCTGCACCGGAGACCGGTTCTGACCTAGAGCCGACGGTCTCTGACTCTACTTCTCACTCCACCCAGCCTTCTGGCAAGGCCAAGGGATCTTTCGCAGCCAGCACGTGGATCGCGCTCATCGTAGGTTTCCTGCTGCTGATTGTTCTCATTGTTTTCATCATGCAAAACCAGCACGAGGTTCCCATGAACTTCCTGGGCTGGTCCGGTGAGTTCCCTGCCGGAATTGCTTTCCTCATCTTCGCCATTGGCGGAGCACTCATCATGGCGCTGGTGGGTGGCTGGCGCATGTTCGAGTTGCGCCGCCAGCTGCGCAAGCAAGCTCAGCAGGTATAAATCTCAAAAAGCCGCCGCTCCCCTTTTCCCGCCTTCTTAGGAAGGACTATTGGGGAGAGGCGGCTTTTGCGTACCCGCTGCTTCTATGGCGTAAACGTTGCCAGGAAGCTAATGGCCACCCAGGTAACCATGGCGGAAGGCAGCATGCCATCCAGGCGGTCCATCAGTCCACCATGGCCTGGCAGCAGGTCCGACATATCCTTGATTCCCAGCTCACGCTTAAACTGTGATTCCACCAAGTCGCCCAAGGTGGCGCAAATGACGAGGCCAAGGCCCATCAGGCCGCCCACCCAGGCATCGTGATGGAGCAGGAACTTCACGGTAAGCGCGCCGGTGACCACGCCGAAGACGATGGACCCGGCAAAGCCCTCCCACGATTTCTTGGGGCTTACTGCGGGGGCCATGGGATGCGAGCCAAACATCACGCCAGCGATATAGCCACCAGTATCGGATGCCACCACGCACAACATGAAAACGACGATGGAAGCGGCACCACTGGCAAACGGGGTCGACACCAGCGATAGCATTGCTGCGAAGGTAGCAAATAGCGGAATCCACGTCAGCACAAAAATGCCGACGGACATATCGCGCAGGTAGTTAATTGGTGGGCGATGGCGACCATTATGGAAGAGGCGACCAAACATAAGCGCCAGCACAGCGGTAACATAGACCGCCACAAGGCCGGGCGCGCCCAGTGGCCACGAGACCCACACCATGGCTTGGCCCAGAATAATGAGCAAGGTGCGCGGAATATAGTAGGAATGCTCCCGCAGGCGGCTGAGCACCTCCCACATAGCAACGCCAACTGCAAGGGCGACGACCGCGTACCACGCGAGCGGGCCGGCCCATACGGCGAGCACGACAAGTGCGCCGAGGCCTACGCCAACGCCGATAGCGGCCGGCAAATCGCGGCCTGCGCCATTCTTCGGCTGAGGCAATCGGCGGTTTATGGCGTCACTCACCGTGACCGGCTCCTTTCGCTGCTTCTTTCGCGCCCCCTCGCTAACGTTCACTGCTCGCCCTCCCCTACTCCAGACTTCGGAGCTGTAGGCCGCGGAACAGAAAAAGCGCCGCCGGCCGGGGACGGGCACGGCGGCAATGACGGGAGGTGCTAGACCTCCATCAGCTCGTTTTCCTTGTTTTCTACCAGCTTGTCCACCTGCTCGATGTAGCCGGAAGTAATCTTTTCCATTTCCTTTTCCGCTGCGATGACCTCGTCCTCGCCGGCGTCGCCGTCCTTCTGCAGCTTCTTCAACTGCTCCATGGCCTTGCGGCGAATATTACGGATAGCAATCTTGCCGTCCTCGCCCTTGCTCTTGGCCAGCTTCACCATTTCCTTACGACGCTCCTCCGTCAGCTGCGGAACGGTCACGCGCAGAACTTGGCCATCGTTGGTAGGATTCACACCCAAATCCGAGTTGCGGATGGAGTTTTCAATCTCATGAATCATGGACTGCTCATAAGGCTTGATGAGCAGCATGCGCGGCTCCGGTACGGAAATGGTAGCCATCTGGGTAATCGGGGTAGGTACACCGTAGTATTCGGCTACCAAGCCGTTGAACATGGTGGGGTTCGCGCGGCCGGTACGAATGGTCACCAGCTGCTCGCGGGTGTGCTCGACGGAAGCGGTCATGTGCTCTTCTGCTTCGAGCTGAATCTCATCGATCATGAGGTTAAATCATCCTTAAACGAATAGGGGTGGCTGTATAAAAAGGTAGCAGGTTCGCGGCCCTTACAGTATTAGGACTGCACCAGCGTGCCGATAACTTCGCCGCCTGCGGCACGGGCGATATTGCCCTCCTCCAGCAGGTTAAAGACCAAAATCGGCATATCATTGTCCATGCACAGGCTAAAGGCCGTGGCATCTGCAACCTTGAGGCCCTTTTCAATGACCTCACGCGGAGTGATTTCGGAGTACAGTTCCGCATCCGGGTTGGTGCGTGGGTCATCGGAGTAGACGCCATCGACTGCCTTGGCCAAGAAAAGAACCTCGGCACCAATTTCCAGGGCACGCTGCGCGGCAGTGGTATCCGTGGAGAAGTACGGCATGCCCATGCCGGCGCCAAAGATAACCACACGACCCTTTTCCAGGTGGCGGTCAGCGCGCAGCGGCAGATACGGCTCGGCAATCTGCGCCATGTTGATGGAGGTCTGCACGCGGCAGTCCACGCCCTGCTGCTTGAGGAAGTCCTGCAATGCGAGAGAATTCATTACCGTGCCCAGCATGCCCATGTAGTCCGAACGAGCACGATCCATGCCGCGCTGGGAAAGCTCCGCGCCGCGGAAGAAGTTTCCGCCGCCGATAACCACTGCAATTTCGATTCCCTGGCGGGAGACCTCGGCGATTTGGCGGGCTACGTTTTCAACCACGTCTGGGTCGATACCGACCTTGCCGCCGCCGAACATCTCACCGCCCAGCTTCAGCATTACTCGCTTGTATCCAGTTCGCTTAATATCTGCAGCAGTCACGCCTACTTCGTCTCCTTAACGCGGGGCAGTTTCAATCTCCGCCCTATCTTACCCATATATCTTTCGCTTCCTCACACCGCCCGCCGGTGCAGGCCAGTAGGCAATTGCGAGGTGCCAGTCCCGCTCCTGCGAATAGACAATCCGCACAAGTCGGCACGGTGAGCGCACAACAAAGCCCACGAAGGATAATCCTTCGTGGGCTAGTCGTTACAGCGGGATGGGCTTAAGCGCCAACCTCGTAGCGAACGAAGCCGGTGATGGTGGTGCCAGCTTCTTCAGCAACCTGCTTTACGGTCTTCTTGTTATCAGACAGGGAAGCCTGCTCCAGCAGAACGATGGACTTGAAGAAGCCGTTCAGGCGGCCTTCCACGATCTTCGGCAGGGCTGCCTCTGGCTTGCCCTCCTCACGAGTGGTGGCCTCAGCGATCTCGCGCTCCTTCTCAACGATCTCTGCAGGAACGTCCTCGCGGGTGAGGTACTCAGCGTTCATTGCAGCAATCTGCAGTGCTGCGGCGTGAGCGCCTTCCTCGCTACCCTCGTAGGAAACCAGAACGCCCACTGCCGGCGGCAGGTCAGCGGAACGCTGGTGCAGGTAAACGGCAACGTTGTCGCCCTCTACGGTAACTGCACGGCGTGCCTGCAGCTTCTCACCGGTCTTTGCGGACTCCTCGTCCACGACCTCGGAGACCTTCTTGCCGTCGATTTCAATGTTGTTGAGCTCGTCAGCGGAGTTTGCCTTGGCCTCAGCAGCAGCGTCAGCAATCTTGGCTGCGAAGGTCTTGAAAGCCTCGTTCTTAGCAACGAAGTCGGTCTCACAGTTGATCTCGACCATGGTGTTGCCGGAAACTGCGATGAGGCCCTCGGTAGCCTCACGGTCAGCGCGCTTGGAGACGTTCTTAGCGCCCTTAATGCGCAGGTACTCAACGGCCTTGTCGTAGTCGCCGTTGGACTCTTCCAGAGCCTTCTTGCAATCGAGCATGCCGGAGCCGGTAGCTTCGCGCAGTGCCTTGACGTCTGCAGCAGTGTAGTTCGCCATAGTTGGGGCGATCCTCCTTGAAAATCAAACAGTGTTCGTTCAAACAGCGTAGTCGACGCGGTGAAATCGCGCCGCTTTAGGGTGGCAGAAACCACCCCTTTCCCACCTCTGCGTAAAGGTGGAGCTGGCTTCAGCAGAACCCAGCATAGATAAAACCAACCCCCGCCGCCGTTAAAGCACGGTGGCGGGGGTTGGTAAACAGCCTTGGGCAGGAATTACTCCCTTGCTGCCCCACACCAAAAGTGCGTGGGGTATTCAGTTAAACGCAGGTAAGGAAGATTCCTAGCGAGAAGTTAAGACTACTTCTCAGCCTTGTCTGCGGATGCTTCCTCAGACTTTTCCGCAGAAGCCGGGTCGGAAGCTGCGGCAGCTGCCTCAGCGTCACGCTTTTCCTTCTCAGCGGAGTCGCCGGCAGCTTCCTTAGCTGCAGCCAGCTGACGCTCTTCACGAGCCTTCTTGCCTTCCTCAACAGCGGAGGCAACGATGCCGGAGAGCAGCTTGGTGGAGCGGATGGCGTCGTCGTTGCCTGGGATCGGGAAGTCAACGTCGTCCGGGTCGCAGTTGGTGTCCAGGATGGCAACAACTGGGATGTTCAGCTTGTGAGCTTCCTTGACCGCGATGTGCTCCTTGTTGGTGTCAACAATCCACAGTGCGGACGGGGTCTTGGCCATATCGGAGATGCCACCCAGAACGCGCTCGAGCTTGGCGCGCTCACGGTTGAGCATGAGAACTTCCTTCTTGGTGCGGCCCTTGTAGCCGTCCTCACGCTCGTCCATTGCCTGAAGCTCCTTCATGCGCTTCAGACGCTTGGAAACGGTCTGGAAGTTGGTGAGCATGCCGCCCAACCAGCGGTGGTTGACGTAAGGCATACCGACGCGGGTTGCTTCCTCAGCAACTGCTTCCTGAGCCTGCTTCTTGGTACCAACGAACAGGATGGTGCCGCCGTGTGCAACGGTTTCCTTGACGAACTCGTAAGCCTCGTCAATGTAGGTCAGCGTCTGCTGCAGGTCGATGATGTAGATGCCGTTACGGTCGGTGAAGATGAAACGACGCATCTTCGGATTCCAGCGACGGGTCTGGTGGCCAAAGTGCACACCAGCGTCGAGGAGCTCGCGCATGGTTACAACTGCCATGATTCGCTCGCTTTCTTTTTATCTTGTCTTTCGGTTTTCCAATTGTGCGGTGTTTTATTCCGCACCCTAGCAACGAAGGCCCCGCTGACACCTTGTCTCCAAGGACCACGTCAACCGTCAGGCTGTCTCTTCCTTCCAGCAGGAAGCGACAACTTCGCCGCGCGTAGTCAATGCCTCCACGAGGTGGACACACTGCTGCCCCAAAGAATAATCCCCTTACGCTGGTTTTTCCAAACCGAAGACAGCTTATCCACAACTTCACCTCAACCGCATTGCCTCAATCGTCACAACCGACTCAATCACATCATGCAACCCAAGTTGTCCACAGCTAAAAGAGAACGGACTTCCCAAATGCTTGTCTCCGGCAGACACTGTGCCCATGAATCAGTTTCTTTCCCCCTCCGCATTTCCCGCTTGCCGACGCCCCACCTTCCTCCCCACCACTTTCCTCACCCTTTTTTCGCTTCTTATTCTGTCTTGCCCACCGGCCACGGCCTATGTCGACCCTGCTTCCGGCAAACCTAGCCCGGCGCGGGTACTACGCGGATTCGACGCCCCAGAACAAAAGTGGAGCCCTGGCCACCGCGGCGTCGACATGGCCCTATCGGTGGGCTCACCGGTGGTAGCCTCCGAAGATGGCGAAGTCGCCTTTGTGGGCACGGTGGCCGGCAAACCAGTTGTCTCCATTGCTCACGCGGATGGAGTGAGAACGACGTATCAGCCCGTGCACGGCTCCGTAAAGCAGGGCCAAGAAGTCCGCGAGGGCCAAGTTATTGGCCGTTTAGGCAATCCCGTCGATGGCTATCCCGGACTGCACTGGGGCGCACTCATCGCAAAGGATACCTACATAGACCCTTTAACCCTGCTGGATATGCCGGCAATTCGCCTCAAACCGCTTTAGGCTCGGGGATGGGCTTGGCCGTATACGCGTTGCAAGCGCTGCGCGGACACGTGGGTATAAATCTGCGTGGTATTAAGCGAGGAGTGCCCCAGTAGTTCTTGCACTACGCGCAAATCTGCCCCGCCTTCTAAAAGGTGGGTTGCGGCAGAGTGGCGCACCCCGTGCGGGGTAAGCCCCTGTGTACCAGTGACTTTGGCGGCCTTTTCTACAATGCGGCGCACCTGGCGTTGATCGATGCGCCCTCCCCTGCTGCCAACAAAAACCGCTTCAGTATCGGCCGCAGCGATTTCTCCACGGCCTTTGTCAATCCACTGCTTTAGGGCGTCTTCCGCTGCGTGCCCGAAAGGCACTACACGCTGCTTATTGCCCTTACCGGTAACGTGCAAGGTACCGCGTTGAAAATCAATATCGCCTAGGTCCAGCCGGACCAACTCCGCCACGCGCATACCGGAGGCATAGAGCAACTCCAGGATGGCGCTATCGCGAAGGAAGTGGACTTCATCGGCAGAGACCGCATTGCCCATAAGCTCGCCGGCCTGCTCAGGAGCGAGAACCGTGGGAAGGTGACGCCCCACTTTGGGCGTAACTAGGCGGGCAGCAACGTCTCGCTTAAGGTGCCCTTCGCGCACTGCCCAAGTAGAAAAACCCTTCGCTGCCGCGGTGCGCCGTGCCAGGGTGGAACGCGACTTTCCTTCTGTAACAGCTTCTGCCAACCATTGGCGCAGGCTGTTGAGGTCAAACTCCGCGAAGGTAGGCACGCTGCGTGCAAGGTCGCGCAAGTCGGAGCGATACCCGCGCACCGTCGCTTCTGCGCGGCCTTTGACATGTAGTTGGAAATCCGCGAAGTCCTCAATGGCCTCAGCCATCTGCCCCTCAACTTTCGGAGCCTTCGCGGACTTTCCATCTTCACTCATGCCACAGCAGTGTACTCGCTTTTATTCTGTTTCCCGGCGCGCCCAGGTATTGCCATGGCGGACGACAACGCACATCTTTTCCAGTGCCAGTAGTAAGTGAACTGTCAGCGGTAAACGAAATCCCGCTTCGCGGGCAATGTCTTCTGCCGTTGCTTTCTCCTGTCCTAGCGGTGGCGTCGCGTCAAAGACGCGTAACTCATTGCGGGAGAGGCGTTGGGTCATGGTGGCTGCAAAATTGATTTCGTATTGTGCGCCTGGGTCTACTTCCCCGGCGCGGCTTACTAGCGCGCGAATTTCATCGGCACTGGTAACCAACTGTGCACGGCCTTCTTGAATGCGCTGGTGGCAGCCCAACGAACCGCTAGTAGTTATCGGCCCAGGCACTGCCATCGCAACTCGCCCAAGCGCTTCTGCCCAGTTGAGGGTATTCAACGCGCCAGATCGAAATGCCGCCTCCATGACGACGGTGCCGTGGCTCAATGCTGCCACTAAGCGATTGCGTGTTAAGAACCTGTGGCGCTTCGGCGCGGTTTCCGGTGCGAATTCAGAAACGATGCAGCCGTTATCTGCAATCTTGGCAAATAAGTTGGCATTGCGGGCTGGGTAATCCCTATCGATGCCACACGCTGCTATAGCTACCGTGCGCCCGTTGTTGTGCAACGCTGTTTCGTGCGCGACGGTATCCACTCCCAGCGCGCCGCCAGATATTGGAGTCCATTCATGCTGAACCAATCCGGACACGACGTTGTGGGTGGCCTGCCAGCCATAGCGAGAAATAGCACGAGTTCCGACGATGGCTACAGCTTGAGCAACCTCTGCTTGCAATGGCGCACCGCGCACCCACAGGCTATGCGGTGGCAATGCTTGGTCATCAAAAGTAGCTGGGGCCTCCCCGCTGTGCTGATAGAAGCCGAATGCAGAGTCAAACTCTTCTGTGGGCCACTCTGGGCTTTCTGCCGTAATGAGCCGTGCCCCGACCCTTTCGGCTGCCGCCATGTCTTCGGCTTGCCGCAACCAGTCATAGCGAGAGGCCGTGCGCGCCAAAAGCGGACCAATCCAGTCAGCACGGTGATAGATTCCGTGGGCGATTTCCTCTGCTGGGTACTGCGTTAGCAAGGCCTGCAGAGCAGCAGAGGGGCCTTCCACCACTCGGTTGAGGTATACCCAGGTCGCATACGGAGTAGAGAGGTCGAGTTCGCTCATGCCGCGAGCCTCCCTACATTAATTGAGCCGCGCAGATCGAGCGCGCGCCCCACTTCATCCAGGTCCGGCTGCGCCTTTCCTGCTAGATCCGCCAGGGTCCAGGAGAGCTTCAATACGCGGTCCACTCCGCGCTGGGATATTTCGCCATCTGCCAAATAAGCGGACAGCATTACCATCGCGGCTTCGGCAGCTGGCCTCTTTCGGCGCAAATAGGACGAAGGCACTTCCCCATTGGTGCGCGCGGTGATGCCATCCGCCCACCAGCGCGCGGCGGCACGTTCACGGGCAGCGGCGACGCGCTCGGCGATAACTGCGGATTCCTCTTCTCCCTCCGCGTTAATAGTTGCCGCCTGCCCCGTTAGCGTGACCACCATATCCAGACGGTCTCGCAGCGGACCGGAGAGGTTGGATAGATAGTTCATGCGTTCATGCGGATTGCACCTGCACTTGGACGGGTCTTCGGCCGCACACCTGCACGGGTTTGCCGCCATGACCAGTTGGAAGCGAGCAGGATAGGTAACCTCGCGGCGCGAGCGCGCCAACCGCACGTGTCCTTCCTCCAGCGGTGCACGCAATCCATCGAGTACCGGCGCGGCTACTTCACTGGCCTCGTCGAGAAAGAGCACACCATTGTGAGCCAAGCTCACCGCACCAGGTCGCGGATGACCGGAACCGCCGCCAAGTAATGCGGCCCGAGTTACCGAGGCATGCGGGGCAATGAATGGGCCGCGTTCGATAACCTCACCTGGAGTTCCGGTTAGCGAATGAATTGCAGTGGTTTCGACCTGCTGGTCCGGGGTAAGGGTAGGCAGAATGGTGGGCAGACGCGAGGCGATCATGGATTTTCCTGACCCAGGCGGCCCAATCATCATCAGGTGGTGGCCGCCGGCGGCCGCAACCTCGGCAGCCCATTTCGCATTGGATTGACCAGCGATATCGCTAAAGTCGAGTCGCGACGCCGCCGCAGGCGCGGGGCTGAGCGACCCCGAAAAGCTTCCAGCTTGCGGCAGCCCACGATTACCGCAGGCCCAGCCGAAAGCCTCCTTCAACGACGAAGCAACCAGTACGTCCATGTCCGGCACCAATGTGGCCTCTGCGGCATTGCCAGGCGGAACAATAAGAGTTGTTATTCCTTGTTCCCGTGCGGCAAGAAGAGCGGGGATGATGCCTGCTACAGACCGAACGGAGCCGTCGAGGCCGAGCTCGCCAAGAACTAGAGTGCGCTCAAGGCGTTGGGCGGGCGAGGGAGTGCTGCCATAAGACGGAAAGTCGGCCTCCGCCTGTGCCGCGAGGATCGCAAGCGCTATGGGTAAGTCAAAGTGGGACCCGGATTTGGGAAGCGAAGCCGGGGACATGGAGACCACCACTTTGGTCTTGGGCCAGGGCAGATGGGAATTAAAGGCTGCGGTCCTGATCCGGTCCCGGGATTCGGAGATTGCGGTATCCGTCTGGCCTACAACGTGTATCCCTGGCAGCCCGTGGCCAACGTTCGCCTCCACGTCAACCAACTGGGCTAAGACTCCATTGAGGGACATGGTCAAACAATTACCTAGAGCCATCTTCAACCCCCTTGAAGTGCTCCAGCGCAAACCCCTGCCCGCGCGCGACCAAGGCAATGACGTCGAATCGCACCTCAGACAGTGGCCTTCCGTCGAGCCACTGCGCCGCGGCTTTACGCAGGCGCGCGAGCTTCTGCGGGGTTACGGCCTCAGCTACCCCGTAGCTAGAATTGGCGCGGGTCTTTACCTCAACAAAGACGATGGTTCCGTTAGGTTCCCGGGCGATGAGGTCGATTTCTCCCACCCGATAAGAGACGTTGGCAGCGATGATTTCTGCTCCGCGCTCGCGCAGATAGCGCGCTGCGAAGGCCTCTCCCCTTTTGCCTAAGACTTGTTTATGGCGAGGCTTCTTCGTGGCCAAGCGGTGTTCTGAATTAAAGTGCATTGCGGTTTCCTTGTGCGTTGGGAAATTCATTGGCCAGCACAGAACACCGCAGTTGGCAAGGCTTATACAAGGGACGCAGTAGCAAAAAGGCCCTAGCTGTGGATAACCAGGCTCTGCACCTCTGTTATCCACAGCTAGGGCGCGGCGCTGTGTGCGCCGTCTTGACAAAGTTATTCCGGCATCATGAATTCCGGCTTATCCAGCTCCTCGATATTGACATCCTTGTATGTAATAACGCGGACGTAGCGCACAAAGCGCGCGGAGCGGTACATATCCCATACCCAAGCATCAGACATGCGCACCTCGTAGTAGACATCAGGCCCAGAGGTATGCGGAATGAGCTCTACCGCATTAGCCAGATAAAAGCGCCGCTCAGTTTCAACGACATAGGAAAACTGGCTGACAACGTCCCGGTACTCGCGGTAGAGGGACAGCTCTACCTCAGCCTCGTAGTTATCGAGTTCCTCTGCACTCACGGTGGACCTCCAGGTTGTGGGTTAGCTCGCTATAGCTTAGCGCGAGAAAGGCTAGATTTTAGCTAGGCACGCGCGGCAAACTCCGCATGAGCGCGACGGACATTCTCGTAGCTCATCCGGTGCTCCGGACACGCTCCTAGCGCCGCAATTGCGGCCTCATGCGCCTTGGTCCCATACCCCTTATGGCTGGCCAACCCGTATCCGGGGTACCGCACATCCAGTTCGTGCATTAGGTGATCGCGGCTGACTTTGGCCAATACACTCGCCGCGGCGATACACCGTGCGGCCGCATCGCCGCCAATAATGGGCAGGTGGGGTTGGGTGAGGCCGGGGATAAAGAGGGCGTCGGTAAGCACATAGCCCGGACGCGCTTCCAGGCGCGCAACCGCCCTGCGCATGCCGGAAATATTGGCGTGTTGGATGCCGCGCTTATCGATGTCCCCCGCACCAATATGCACCACAGACCAGTCCACAGCCTTGTCTTTAATGAGAGGAAAGAGCTTCTCGCGCTGTTTGGGAGTTAGCTTCTTTGAATCTGTAAGCTGTGCCAACTCCTTGATCGGTCGATCGGGCATGACACAGGCTGCGATGGTAATCGGTCCGCAGCAGGCACCGCGCCCAGCCTCATCCACGCCGGCTACCGGACCTAAACCGGCCTTGCTCAATGCGACCTCGTAGGTGCGTCGCTGTTTAAGCCGCCGCATGCGAAATTTCCGGATGCTCCACCCCGCCCCAACGCGAAAGCGGCAAAATGACGGCCTCGACGCGCCCGCGGACATTGTCTACGGGCACGGTGCCCTGCAGGTGGTCGCCCAAGTGCGCACGGGAATCGAGAGAGTTGGTGCGATTATCACCCATCACCCAAAGGTTTCCTTCGGGGACGGTGACCGGGCCAAAATACTCGCCGCCGCACTCCTGCGAGCCCACGCTGGGGTCTACGGGAATCTCCGGTGGATCGAGAACGAAGGATTGGTCAATAGGCTTTCCGTCCACCATGACCGCAGGGTCGCCAGCCTGACAGCTCACCGTCTGCCCGCCGGTAGCAATAACGCGCTTTACCAGGATATTTTCCCCATTAGGAAGCAGCCCTACGGCCGCCAAGGCATTTTGTGCGCCGCGCACAAAAATATTGGACGAGCGATTGACCTCAAACTCGTTATTCCACGACTCGGGCCCTTCAAAAACCACAACCTCCCCAGGCTTGGGGTCCGTGAAGTAGTAGCTGACCTTTTGCACGGCAATGCGATCATTTTTGCAGCCGGCACACCCGTGCAGGGTGGGTTCCATCGAAGCAGAAGGAATGACATACATCCGCCCCACTAGCGCCTGCAGGAGCACTAGCAGGACAAAGCCTGCCACCACGGGGATGAGAAAATCCCGGGTGCGCAGGCGTTGGGGGGAAGGCTTATTCCTGAATGTCCGGGTCATCGACCCCACCAATGCGGGTAAACGGCCAGAATACGAATTTCACCTTGCCGCGGACGTTTTCTACTGGAACCGTGCCATGGAACTTATCGGTCATGTGGTAACGAGAATCGGCCGAAGCAGTTCGGTTATCGCCCATCACCCAGATATTGCCCTCCGGTACCTCGACGGGACCAAAGTACGGACCACCGCAGGCCTCCGAGCCGGTCGACTCATCTACCGGGTACGTTGGCGGGTCTTGCACATAGTCTTGTTCGATGGGCTTGCCATCTACCATGACGGCAGGATCGCCCTCCTGGCAGGACACCGTCTGTCCGCCGGTAGCAACCACGCGCTTGACCAGAGTATTTTCGTCTGGCGGTGCCAAAGATACGAAGCTCAACGCATCCTGCACGCCATGAATGATCGGATTGGACGAGCGCGGTGAGACGTAGCTGGAATTCCAGTCCTCAGTGCCTTTAAATACAACGACATCGCCTGGTTCTGGCTCGCCGTCACCGTAGTAAGAGATCTTTTCCGTAAAGATGCGGTCATTCGTGCAGCCCTCGCAGCCGTGGAGAGTCGGCTCCATCGAACCCGACGGGATCACATACTGCCGGCCGATAAAGTTCTGGAATAGTCCGACGATCACGAGAACCGTCGCTACTACCAGAAGGGTTTCCAGCAGCCACGGCATTTCTTTCTTCTTAGTCGCCTCTTTGCCTTGCTGGGCGGCCTCGCCCTGTACTGGGTGGGCCCCCTCGCCTTCTGGCGGCTGTTCCTGCGAGATGCTGTCTTTATTCACGCGCTAGATCCTAGCAACCCCACGCTTCGTTTCCGGTCTTATCCCCCTCGCTGCAGGAGGATTCACAGACAACTTTCCGTTTAGATCATGCTTCTAACTTTGAAATAAGCGCTTGATTTCTAGCGGTCGTGGAAACACCTGACATGGGTTGGGTGATTGTGTGGAGTCGAAATGGGTTCCGGATTCTGTTGTCGTGGCGCGGTTTGCGTCGTTGGTTCGGGCTGGTAGTTCAATACGGGCGGCTGCTGGTGTGGTTGGTTTACCGCGGTCGGTGGCTTATCGGCTTGCTGGTGAGTTGGACTTGCCGCGCAAGCGCCGCAGGCGTATTAGCTCGGCTGACAGTCAGGCAATAGCTCGCCTGTGGCTTGAAGGTGTGGCACCAATGGATATTGCGCGCCAGCTTTCCATAGGCTCTACTCCGGTATATCGAATCGGTATTGAGCTTGGTTTGTGGAAACGCAATCCGTACGGCCGCAAAGCTGCGGCAACAACTCGCCGGTGTAGTTATCTGCAACTGCGTGTAAATGCTTTAGGACGCAAAGATGCCGCTTTAGCCTGTGGCATTCATCCGCGTAATGCTGCTGATATAGACAAAGGCGTCATTAAGCTTTCCACCGGGCGTGTGCCTTTTGTCCCGGATGGCCCGGATGTGGCGCTGTATAACAGGCTTATGCAGGTACTCGAGTACGTTGATGGTCGCCAAGCAGTTCCAGTCCAGGTTATTTCACAACAGCGTATCGATAGGCGTATTTCTTCGCGCTATCTATCGATAGAAGAGCGCGAGCTCATCTTTGATCTTGACCGGCAAGGCAAAGGCGTACGTGAGATAGCTCGGCGTCTTCAGCGCTCTGCTGGAACTATCAGCAAGGAACTTAAACGCAACCGGGATGAGTTTGGGGTATATCTTCCCACGTATGCGCACCGTAAATCGGTGTTGCGTAGGTTTAGACCGAAAAAGCGCAAGATTGATACCAATCCACGCTTGCGTGAGGTGGTTTGGGAAATGGTGAAAGACAGGTACTCGCCAGAGCAGATTTCTGGGCGGTTGCGCAGTTGCTACCCCGGTGATGAGACTATGTACGTGTGTCCTGAAACGATTTATCAATCTCTGTATTTCCAGGCTAAAGGCGAGTTGAAAAAAGAAATCGCTGCTGCACTGCGTCGCGGTCACGCCCAACGTCGACCTCGTGGCACGCGCAG
>CALLKG010000070.1:0-22775 GCA_938008395.1 Corynebacterium tuberculostearicum | reverse complement strand
CGGTAGCATCAAACCAAACTAACCATCATCGTTGCAACGACCCCTAGAATCCGCCAGCTTCAATGAAATGCAAAAGCCCCCTTACCTCCCACGCAAGAAACGCGGCAAGTAAGGGGGCTTAACTAGTACCGTTCGGCGTGGATTACTCCACGGTCACGGACTTGGCCAGGTTACGCGGCTGGTCCACGTCGTAACCCTTGGACTTTGCTACATGGGCGGCAAAGATCTGCAGCGGCACGGTGGCCAGCAGCGGCTGCATGAGGGTCGGCGCCTTCGGGATGCGGATGACGTGGTTAGCGTAATCCTCCACGGCGGTATCGCCTTCTTCCGCAATCACGATGGTGATGGCACCGCGGGCGCGGATCTCCTGAATATTGGAAACGACCTTGGAGTGCAGGGAGTCGCGGCCGCGCGGGGACGGCACGATAACGAAGACCGGCTGGCCTTCCTCAATCAGTGCAATCGGGCCGTGCTTGAGCTCGCCGGCGGCAAAGCCCTCGGCGTGCAGGTAGGCGATCTCCTTGAGCTTGAGCGCGCCTTCAAGAGCTACAGGGAAGCCGACGTGGCGGCCCAGGAAGAGCACGGATTCCGCATCCTTCATGGAGTTGGCCAGGTTGGCCACCTGGTCCTCTTCATCGATGACGTTTTGGACCTTGTCCGGCATGTGGCGCAGCTCAGCGAGAACGCTCTGGATTTCATCGGCGAACATGTTGCCGCGCAGCTGGGCCAGGTAGAGGCCAAG
Organism: Corynebacterium tuberculostearicum; assembly: GCA_938008395.1. Classification (GTDB taxonomy): domain Bacteria; phylum Actinomycetota; class Actinomycetes; order Mycobacteriales; family Mycobacteriaceae; genus Corynebacterium; species Corynebacterium tuberculostearicum_L. The sequence goes on along the minus strand of CALLKG010000070.1, from coordinate 22,033 downwards.
CAGGTAGGTGGCGGTAATCTGCGCCAGGAAGGCCTTGGTGGAGGCCACGGCGATTTCCGGACCGGCGTGAGTGTAGAGCGCGGCATCGGATTCGCGCGGAATGGACGAGCCCTGGGTATTGCAGATGGCGATAACCTTGGCGCCCTGCTGGCGGGCGTGGCGCACGGCCATCAGGGTATCCATGGTCTCGCCAGACTGGGACAGGGCGACGACGAGGGTCTTCTCGTTCACGATCGGATCGCGGTAACGGAACTCGTGGGCGAGCTCGACCTCGGTAGGAATGCGGCACCAGTGCTCGATGGCATAGCGTGCCACGTGGCCGGCATAGGCGGCGGTACCGCAAGCGATGACGATGATCTTGTCGATGGACTTCAAAACGGTCTCATCGATACGCAGATCATCGAGGGCCAGCTGGCCCTGTTCATCGAAGCGGCCGAGCAGGGTATCGCGCACAGCGGCGGGCTGGTCGTGGATTTCCTTTTCCATAAAGGAATCGAAGCCACCCTTTTCGGCAGCGGCGGCATCCCACTTGATTTCAAAAGGCTTGCCCTGTGCAGGGTTGCCCTCATAATCGGTGATTTCTACCTCGTCGGCGGTGATGGTCACGACCTGGTCGTTGTCCATCTCCACGGCGGACTTGGTGTAATCGATGAAGCCGGATACGTCAGAGCCGAGGAAGTTCTCGCCCTCGCCCAGGCCGATAACCAGCGGCGAGTCACGGCGAGCGGCAACGATGCGATCGGCCTGCTCGGCGTGGATGGCCAGCAGGGTGAATGCGCCCTCGAGGCGGGAGCAGGTCAGCTGCATTGCCTTGGTGAGGTCACCAGCGGCCTCGTTGTGGAAGACATCGCCCAGCAACGTAGCGGCAACCTCAGTGTCGGTCTCGGAAACGAAGTTGTAGCCCTTGTTCAAAAGCTCGGACTTGAGCTCGGCAAAGTTCTCAATGATGCCGTTGTGCACCACGGCCAGCTTGCCGCCATCGACCACGTGCGGGTGCGCATTCAGGTCGGTAGGGCCACCATGGGTAGCCCAGCGGGTATGGCCAATGCCCAGCACGGAGTCTGGCAACGGGCGGGCCTCAATCTCAGCATCCAGCGCAGCGACCTTACCGGCCTTCTTGCGCCAGCTAATGTCCCCATCGGCGTACATTGCTACGCCAGCGGAGTCATAGCCGCGGTATTCCAAACGGCGCAGCCCTTCCAAGACTACGTCGAGGGCGAAGTAATCACGGTCACCACCAGCGTGACCAATATATCCAACAATTCCACACATGGTTGCTGATTTTACAGCACGGGGAAGAAACCTCTAGGCGGGCGGGGCGTCGGCAAGCGGGGGCATAGCGCCCCGCCCGCTAGTGCGCTGGGAAAACTAGCGCGTCGCCTGCTCCAAAAGTTCCAGAATGTGGTGATAATCCTCGCCGGTAGCACGGGTCAAGCCGAGCTCGCAGGTGCGGTTGGTCGAGGCGTGATACTGCGCCCCGATTTCCTTGACTTGCGCTGCTTCGGCGCGCGTTGCGGCGTCGGTTAGCTCCGGGTGGAGCATGCCGCGATCGCCGGCATAGCCACAGCAATTCCAGTCAGTGGGAATGTGTACCTCGGCCGCTGCGGCGCGGGCTACCTTCTCCACGTCTTCCATCATGCCCAGCTGGAAGGCAGAGCAGGTGGGGTGCACGGTCACGGAGGCCGCGGGGTTCTTGACCGCAAGCTGCGGCAGGAGGGTATCGGCCGTAAAGCTAATGGCGTCGATGACGGTAATGCCTACCGACTCCAGCATGTCCTTAAATCCGGCGGTACAGCTGCTGGCGTCCACGATGACCGGCAGGCGCGCACCATCGGTGGCCTCCATGACGATATCGCGCACGCGCTGCTCCATCGCATCGTGGCCGGCCTGCATGCCCTTGGACGCCCATGGGGTGCCACAGCAGAGCTTGTCGATGCCCTCCGGAACCTCCAGCGCTACCCCGGCGCGCTCCAAGAGAGCCACGAAGGAATCGGTCGTACCCTTGCCACCACCCTGCGGGCCAAACATGGTGTTCACGCATGCCGGCAGGTAAATACCGGTGGTCTGCGCGTAGCGGTCACCCACGCGCCCGGCCAACCGGCCACGGGACTTGCCGCCCTTGCCCAGCTCCGGCTGGTACTGCGGCAGACTATCGGTGCCGATGAGGCTGCGGCCCACGTCGGTGACCTTTTTGACCAGCTCGGTCGGCAGTAGGTGCGCGCCGGTCAGCGCCAGCCCGGCGCCTTGGCTAACGACCTGCCAATTCTTGGCGGCAGCGCCCCACAGCTTCTGCTGCGCTGGTTGGGCCTCCTCACGGCGCAGGCGCTTGATGAACTTGCCGGTATCGATACCTACCGGGCAGGCGGTGCGGCACATGGAATCCACCGCGCAGGTCTCGATGCCCATGTATTCATAGGCCTCATCCAGCTCGGCTACGAGCTGGCTATCGCCGGCTTCTTCCGCGCGCTTGCGGGCGCGGCGCACCACAATGCGTTGGCGTGGGGTAAGCGTGAGATCACGCGACGGGCAGACCGGCTCGCAGTAGCCGCACTCCACGCAGCGGTCCACTTCCTCTTCCACGGTGGGGTTGAGCTTGATGTTTTTGATGTGCGCATCGGGGTCATCGTCCAAGATGACGCCCGGGTTCATCGTGTTGCTGGGATCGCAGGCCCGCTTGAGTTCTTGCATAACCGCGTAGAGCTCGTCGCCATACTGGCGGCGTACATACGGCGCCATGGCGCGGCCGGTGCCGTGCTCGGCCTTGAGGTTGCCCTCGGCCGAGAGAACCAAGTCCACCATGCCCTCGTTGAAGTCGTTATACCGACCGATAGCGTCATCGCCTTCAAAGCGGTCCGTGAGCAGGAAGTGGATATTGCCGTCTTTGGCGTGGCCGAAGATAACGGCGTCGTCATAGCCATAGCGGGCAAAGAGTTCCTGCAGGGAAGAGCAGGTATCAGCCAAGTCCCCCACGGGCACGACGATATCTTCCAAAAGCGCGGTTGTACCGGACGGGCGCGCCTCAGCGACCTGGGCATACAGGCCCTTGCGGAAGCTCCATGCGGTATTGCGCGAAGCGGCATCGGCCGAGAAGGCAGCCGGCGATTGCAGCGGCAGCTCGCGCAGAAGCTGCGAGCCCTTGCCCTCCTTCTCCCGCAGTTCTTCTTCCGCGTCAGCGTGGTACTCAATGAGCAGTGCGGCCTGCTTGTCCACATCGAAACCGGTGATGGCCTGCGGGACCTTATCAAAGCCTTGGCCTACGCGGATCGAGGCAGAGTCCATCAGCTCCAGGGTGGCCGCCCCGGTATCCAGCAGGGCCGGCAGGGACTTGGTGGCAGCGGTGAGGTCATCAAAGACAGCCACCGTGGTGGTAGTCAGCTTGGAAATGGGCACGGTGCGGAGTACCGCCTCAGCGATGAAGGCCAGGGTTCCCTCCGAGCCGATGAGCAGGTGCTCAAAGAGCTTGACCGGGCTATCAAAATCCAGGAAGGAATTGAGGCCATAGCCCATCGTGTTTTTCAGCTGGAAATGGCGGCGGATAATATCCACGGACTCCTGGTTATCGCGCACGCGGCGCTGCAGGCGGGTAAGTGTTTCCACCAGCTCCGGTTCCTGCTCTTGGAACTGCCGGTCTGCATCCGCATCGGCGGTATTGATCACGGTGCCGGTAGGCAGCACGAAGGTTAGCGATTCCAGAGTGTTATACGTATTGAGCTCGGTACCGCAGGCCATACCGGAGGAGTTATTGGCCACCACGCCACCGATGGTGCAGGCAGATTCACTAGCCGGATCTGGGCCAAGCTTGCGATTGCGCAGGCCTAGGCGGGCGTTGACCTGGCGCACCGTGGCGCCGGGCTGGACGCGCACGCGCTTGCCCTCATCCAGCACCTCGATGCCGCGGAAGTGCTTGCGCACGTCCACCAGGTAGCCATCGCCGGAGGCCTGGCCGGCAAGGGAGGTACCACCGGAGCGCAGGGTTACCGGAACATTCTGCTGCCGGCCCGCGCGGAAGATGGCGGCCACGTGCTCGGCCGAGCGGGCCTCGATGACTGCCTTGGGGGTGTACAGGTAGTGCGAGGCATCGGAGGCATGTGCCACGCGGTCAATGACCTCGGTCTTTACCTCCATCCCATAACGAGTAGAAAGTTCTTCCGCATCAACGACGCCGGTAGTCATGTACCGCAGCCCGCCTTCCCAGAAAATAGAGTATGTAGTTGCCCACACATTGCACTCCCCTACCCACAGGGGCGCAAGTTAGGAGGGGCTTAGGAAGGCCTTTCGACTACACCCGCGGCTCGGCTGGATACTACGCAGACATTTCTCAGATAAACCCGCACCCTTTCCCGCCTGGCGGGTGATCTTCCTCTATCCTGGAATGCGTGTCTGCGAATTTGAATAAACATCTAGCAACGTTGTCGAAGCGCGGTCGCAACCGAGTTTTGGTTGGCGACCTTGACTATGCCGGAATCACCGGCAAGGTTTATACCCCTGCGGAGGGCCAAAGCCTGCCCGCCGTGGCCTTTGGCCATGACTGGATGCACAAGATTAAGGATTACCACGCCACTCTGCGTCACCTGGCTAGCTGGGGCATCGTCGTGGTAGCCCCCGATTCCGAGACCGGCCCCTTCCCCAACCACCGCAACCTGGCCGCGGATATGGAATCCGCGCTGCAGATTGCCGCTGGGGTAAAGCTTGGCGCTGGCAATATTACGGTCTCCCCGGGCAAGCTCGGCATGATTGGCCACGGCATGGGCGGTGGCACGGCCGTGTTGGGCGCCTTAGATAACCAGAAGGTCGCCGCCGTCGCCGCGATTTACCCTTCCATCACCGCGCCGTCTGCGGTGCAGGCAGCCCGCCGCATTACTACCCCGGGCTTGGTCATTGGTGCCGGCCAGGAAGATATTTTCAATGCCGGCAACCCCGCCAAGCTGGCCCATAACTGGAACGGACCGGTCTGCTTCCGCGCCATCGACAAGGGCAGCCACGCCGGCTTTACCGAAGATCGCCTGCGCAAGCTCGCCATCGGCACCGCCGCCTTCCAGTCCGGCCCTACCGAAATCGCCCGCGGCTTGGTCACCGGCTTCCTGCTGGCCACCCTCAATGGCGATTCCACCTATGACGCCTTTGCGGATCCAGAGGCGAGCGCCAAGAAGGTCGAAAGCCTCGTAGGCGAGGACTTGGCCGAGCGCGCCGGCGTCACCCGCGACGCCTAAGGTATTAGCCCCGCCGCAGCACAGATTGCACCTGCCCCGACGCGTTCCTTGAGCGTGCCGGGGCAGCGCCATATCGAGGCCTTGGCGCCGTCGCCGCTTGCCGACGCCCCACCTGCCCCTTCTCCCATCGCGCCTCCTGCATGGCCTTATCCGCGGACTTTTCTAGCTCGTCTTGCGCTTTCGCCAGCGTTTTTTCAAATTCCAGCAGGCGTTTAGCCGTCCTTTCCCGAAAGCCCTGCGCAAATTCTGCGAAGTCGTTATTCATTACCACTGACCTGCCTTTCGTGCCTTAATGGTTGGTTCTTCTGGCGCGGGCGCCGCCTCCTGCTGCGGCGCTGGTGCCGGTGCTGGCGCTTCTTCTGGAGCCGGCTGCGGTGCCGGGGCTGGTTCAGGAGCCGGAGCTGGGGCTGGTGCCGGCGCCTCTGTAGGACCGGCCGCCTGGAGGTGTGCCACCTTCTCTGGTGGCGGCGTTGGCTCCTCTACCTGAGACAGCTCAGGAGGCGGCGCCATAACGCCATCATCACCAGCTGGCTCCGGTTCAGGACAAGGCTCCGGCTCGGGTTCGGGCTCAGGTTCCGGGCAGGGCTCAGGCTCAGGGTCCGGTTCGGGCTCTTGCACCGGGCAATCCGCCTCGGACATTTGCTCCAGGCACTGCGCGGCACCTTCCACAATCAGGCCCACACCTACTAAAGCGATTCCGGCCCCTACCAGGCCGAGGCTGCCGCTGCAGGAGGATTCAATTTCACAGCCTTCTGAGCTGGTTTGGGTCGTTTCCACACATTCTTCGGTACTTTCCGCGGTATTTTCCGGGCAGAGCGTTTCCTCGCCTGCGCCCGAGTCAGAAGCGGGTTCTGTATCCATGTCTGGCTTAGGTTTCGGCTCTGGCTGGGGTTCAGGTTCCGGGCACGGTTCTTCTACTTGCAGTGGCTGTTCTGGCGGCTCCTGCGGCGGAATGATCTCCGCCTGTGCCGGCCTGGTGATCTCTACGTCGCGCTGGGGCTGTGATGGACGCTCGGTAAATGGTTGCTCGGTGCACTGATTGCAGTGGCAGCCCGCACCGTGCTCTGCCGTAGGCTCCGTGTGCACTTCCGTCTTGGATGATTGCTCCGGCTCGGGCTCGGGGCATTCCCTTGGCGGAACTGGTGGTGGCGAAGGAGGCGTCGGCTGTGGCGGCGTGGAAGTGGTCTGGCTGGATTCTTGCTTTGAGTCGGGCTCCGGCATAGGCGTGGGCTCTGGCGGACACTCCACCTGGGCTGGCTCGGTGGGCTGCGAGGGCGGAGGTGGGCATTCTTCCTTCGGCATCGGCTTAGTGGGAGTAGGAGTCTCCGGGCATTGCTCTACCGGTGCCGGGCAGGCGTCATCTGTAGGTTTAGCTGGCGTCGGGCAATCTTCCGGCATCGGGCGCTCACAGACGCATTCGCAGCGCGATTCAAATTCGTTATAGCAGGACTCAATCGCATCATCGCGGTCACGGCAGGTGCTAGCGATATTGTGATTCGTCTCTTCGATAACGCGCCCGCCGATGGTGGAAAGAATCGGGATGATAAACCTGGCCAGTGGGTGCTTGGTGGCCACCATGGACAAGATATTCAGCAGTGGAATGACCGCAGAAATAAGCTCGGTAAGGGCAGTGTCGGAGACATCGACGACGTCGGCAATAGCGCCCGAGCACTGCTCCGCCGAACTGGTGAGATGAGCGGCATCTTGGCGGTCAATGTCGAAGTCTTCCTGCACGCCGCACAGGTGCTCACGCATGGCGCCCTGAGCAACCTCGGAATCATCTTGCTGCAAATAGCCCGCTAATCCAGCACCGCCTCCCTTCGGGCGGTTGCCGCCCACGGCCGCAACGGTGTTTTTCACCAGGTTTTCGGGCGCGATGCCGTCCACCGCACCGACTAGCTCCCCCAGTAGGTTCATCGGCATGCTGGGGCCCGAGTAGCTTCCCAAGCATGCGAACTGGAATTGGGAAATCGCGTTGGAATAGTCCCCCAACAGGGATTTTGTCAGCGTACTCACTTGCTGTCCGCCTCCCCGCCGCGTGCAAAGGAGCTGCCGAAGGACTCATCAAAATCGGCAAAGGCGCGCACCTGTTCATGGGCGGCGTGGGCGGTGGCGGATAAATTATCCAACCTCTGCCCGCCGCGCTCATGGATGCGCGCCAAGACATCACGAATGCGCTCACCGTGGCCGCCAAAGTTGCGTCCAGCCGCGGCCACCGGAAAATCCGGTACCTCGGCCCGGTGGGCATCGCGTTGTTCGTCGTTATCGGCTACGACCTGCCGTAGTGCGGACATCGCCTCCGAGGGGCGAAGAAAAACCTCAGACACTGGTGTATTCCCCCAAATCCATATGCGGTAAAAGTTCTCACCTTCATTGGACTGGGGATTGCACCAAATGGTTCCCTAGGATGCCAAAAAATCCTTCCGCACCCGGCGGTTGCGCTAGACCGAGGAAACGATGGCGGAAAGCCTGCCGGCAACCTTGCGGGCCTGCTCCTTATCGGCGGCCTCCACCATGACGCGGAAAACCTCCTCAGTGCCGGAGGGGCGCAACAGAACACGGCCGGTTTCGCCGAGTTCTTCCTCGGCCTGGGCAATGGCTTCTTGTACCTCGGGGGCGTCCATGATGACGCCCTTATCAGAAACCGGCACGTTAATGAGCACCTGTGGCAGCACGGTCATTACCGATGCCAATTCCTTTAGGGACTTCCCGGACTTAGCCATGCGCGCCATGATGGACAGGCCAGTAAGCGTGCCGTCACCAGTCGTGCAATCATCTGGCAACACGACGTGACCAGACTGCTCGCCGCCCAAGGAGAAATCGCCGCGGTTAAGCTCTTCCAGCACGTATCGGTCGCCTACTGCGGTGTGGCGCACCTCAATGCCTTGCTCCTGCATGGCTAGCTTCAGGCCCAGGTTAGACATGACGGTTGCTACCAGAGTGTTGTAGCGCAGGTCATTATCCTCCTTCATGCCTACGGCCAGCAGGGCCATAATCTGGTCACCGTCCACAACATTGCCCTCGGCATCCACAGCCAGGCAACGGTCGGCGTCGCCATCGTGTGCCAGGCCTAGATCGGCGCCATGCTCGACGACGGCCGCCTGTGCCTTTTCAATGTGTGTCGAACCGCAGTCCTCATTAATATTGAAGGCATTCGGCTTGTTGTGGATAGCAATAACCTCTGCACCAGCCGCCTCGTAAGCGATCGGAGCAACCTTGGAGGCCGCACCATTGGCGGTGTCTACGACCACCTTGATGCCGCCCAGGTCGGTGGAGACCACTTCCTTCAAGTGGTTGAGGTAGCGCTCGCGTCCGTCCGGAGCCTCCGAGATGATGCGGCCCAACTTGGTGCCGGTCGGGCCATCCTCGGTGAGGTTTTCCATGGTGGCCTGAATCTGATCTTCTACCTCGTCTGGTAGCTTCTTACCACCTGCGGAGAAGAACTTGATGCCGTTGTCTGGCATCGGGTTGTGGGAGGCGGAAATCATCACGCCCAAATCCGCACCATAGTCATCCGTCAGGTAGGCAATCGCCGGCGTCGGCAGCACGCCCACGCGCACCACGTCCACGCCGCGGGAAGCCAGCCCGGACGCAATCGCTGCATCCAGCATCTCGCCAGAAACACGCGGGTCGCGGCCAATAATGGCCAGCGGCTGGCGCTCATAGGATTCGCGCTTGGCGGTAAATACCTCTGCAGCGGCCTGGCCTAGTTGCAAGGCCAGAATTGGGGTCAGCTTCTTGTTCGCGAGGCCGCGAACGCCATCGGTTCCAAAAAGTCGAGTCATGCAATCAATTATGCACTCCTGTGCCCATCGATTGCATGTTGGGGCGGTCTAGGCGGAGGCAAGCTTCTGGTTTATCAATGCGTTGAGTGAAATTCCTTCCGTCCTAGCTTCCATTACTAGTTTGCGATGCAGCGACGGAGAGGTTCGAACGTTGAATTTTCCCGAATATGAACGAGCCCCCAGCGGTTGTGGGATGACTTCCCCTGAAACCTGCATATCTTCTACTACTTCCGCGACCAACTTCAGAAGTTCCTGCTCTGCACAGCTACGATCAGAATCCAGCCACGATAGTGAAGGAAACTCGGCAACCGTCGCCACGAACTCATTGTCCTCTTCAGACCAGAAGACTTGATAGGTGTATTTGCTGACGTCCATTTTTATCTTCTTTCTTGCTCGCTTTGTAGTTTCTGTACCGCTTTAAGAACTTGGCGAACTTGGTAAGCTTTCGCTTTTCCTTTCGCGTTCTGAATATTCACTCGGGGATCTCCACGCCATGGCGTCTTATAAGTTCTATGCGACGTACCTTTGCTGCTTCTTCGTTCAAAAAATAGTCACACACACTTACTAGATCCGAAAAAGCTATGTTCACTGGGCTTCTTTTCATTTTGGCCAAGATTTCTTCTACGCTGCTACCCACAATTAATCAGTACCACATATAGTACTACTATGCAGAGGTGTCATTATCCTCTGCCGAAGCTCAAAACGACGAAAGCCGCCGCCTCCCAAAGGAAGCAGCGGCTTTGCGTAGCGCTTGCGCGCGCAGTAGAAGCGAGATTAACGCTTGGAGTACTGCGGTGCGCGACGTGCCTTGTGCAGACCAGCCTTCTTACGCTCAACTGCACGAGCATCTCGGGTGAGCAGACCAGCCTTCTTGAGGGCGGTGCGGTCAGCCGGGTTGTAGATGTTCAGTGCACGAGCGATAGCCAGACGCAGGGCGCCAGCCTGACCGGTCGGGCCGCCACCGTTGACGGTGACCTTGAGGTCGAACTGGTTCTCGCGCTCCAGCAGGGTCAGCGGAGTGAGGATATCCTGCTGGTGCAGCTTGTTCGGGAAGTACTCGCCGAACTCGCGGCCGTTAACCACAATCTGGCCGGAGCCAGCAACGAGGCGAACACGTGCGACGGCGCGCTTACGGCGACCGACGGTCTGGATCGGGCCCTCGTGTACCGGAGCGGCAGCCTCGACCTCTTCGGTCTCGGCCGGTGCGATGGAATCACCGATGGTGTTGGTGAACTCTTCGGTAGCGGCGCTTGCTGCAGCGATGTCAGCAGCGTCGGCTACGTTGTTGTCGATGTTCTGCTCAGACATTACTGTGCCACCTGCTTAAACTCGAAGGTTTCCGGCTTCTGGCCGGCGTACGGGTGCTCTTCGCCTGCGAAGACGTGCAGCTTCTTGATGGAAGCGCGGGAGAGCTTGTTGTGCGGCATCATGCCGGCAACGGATTCTTCGATAACGCGAACCGGGTTGGCGTCCAAAGACTGACCCAGGGTCATGGACTTCAGGCCGCCCGGGTAACCGGAGTGGCGGTAGCGCATCTCGCGGCCGCGCTTGGTGGAAGAAACGTGGATCTTGTCAGCGTTGATGATGATGACGTGGTCACCAGCGTCAACGTTCGGTGCGAACTGTGGCTTGTGCTTGCCGCGCAGCAGGTCTGCAACGGTGGAAGCGAGCTTGCCCAGCACCACATCAGTAGCGTCGATGACGTACCACTTGCGGGTGATGTCACCGCTCTTTGGGTGGAAAGTAGACAATTTGACTCCTTGAAAGTCTGTCTCGGAACTGCCGGCCAGCGCTAAGCATCCATTCACTCCCGTACAGCGGCCGGTGGAGACCTGCAGGGAGCGCTTCGCCAGCTGCTTGCCGACGAGCGAACACATAGGTTTCCTACCCTACTTGCTCACCTGCCCAAAGACCAAAACACCGAAACCGGCACCTTCCGCGGCTCAAACGGGAGGTGCCGGCTCGTGGGTACGGACTAGAAAAGGAATAGCCACGCTGGTTTCTTGGCCAAGGCTGCGGCTGCGTCCGCCTCCTGCCACGCGGGTGTGGTCAGTGGCACCGCAGCCCTGACGGGGACAGCGTGGAACCGTGCAAACAGGGTATGGATTTAGCCCCAGCTTGCGGCAGCGCGACGGTTGACGTCGCTCATTGCATCGTTGCCTTGCGAAACGGTCTTGGAGATGGTGGCCAGCACGGTGTTGAGTTCTTGGGACGCCTTATCCCACTTGGCCTGCGCTTGGTTATAAGCCACGGCGGACTCGCCCTCCCAGGTGCTCACCATCGGCTGTAGGCGCGCCTTCAGGTCTGCCAAGGTGCTGTTGATGCGACCAGAGGTGGCGTTGATGTCGGCTGCGGCGGAAGAAATGGCACCGAATTCGTACTTGATCTCGGACATGTGGTGGTTGATTCCCTTCTGTGAATCTATAGCTTTTGGGCTGCGGAGTAGTGAAGTGTGCAGTGCGGTTTAGAGGGCGAGGCCGCCGCCCACGTTGGAGAAGGCCTGGGTGTTTTCTGCTTCCACGTTGTCGAAGTTGTGGGCGTTGCTGCGGATATTGTCAGAGATAGAGGCCAAGGCCTCACGCAGCTGCTGTGCAGAGGTGTTGTAGCGCTGCATCAGGTCGTCAAAGGAGACCTGGGCCTGGCCAACCCAGCTGCCACGGACAGAGTCGACGACGCCCTGCAGGCGGGTGAGCTCGCCCTGGACTTCATCATTGGTGTTATCGACTTTGCCAGCGGTGGCAACCATGACATCGGCTTGTGTCTTGAAAGTCTGAGACATAAGAGTGCGCCCCTCCTTAGGGCGGATGAGATTGTGTGTATTTCCCCCGAAAAAGCAGCTGTGCTTCGCATCTGTGCTTTCTCACTTTTATTGGACTGAACTTTCCGCCAAACGGTTCCCGGCTGGGGCAAAGTTTTTGAGACTATTTTTTGACCAGGCTTTCCGTGGCCATGCGGCAGGCTGCCTTTTGAACGGCGTTGGAGTTATGCCGGGTATGGCACCCCACGGACATCTGGTGGCCTCGGTCTTCCCAAGTGGTCCATTCCACCAAGGAGCCGTCCCCAGGGTCTTCGGTATAGGTCAGTCGCCCTGCCTCATCGGTGGCATCGCGAAGCGTCGGATCTTCGTCGACCTGCGCGTGAATTTCTTTGAACAGGGCATCCGCCGGCACGTTAAACATCTCATCCGCCGCCAGCAGGATGCGTAGGTTCGGGTCTTTCCCGGTGGCGGTGACCAGACCATCTTCTACCTTGGTGTGGAACCCACTGGGGACTACTACTGACATTCCTTCCACGTCTAAGCGCTTTTCGCCTGGGTTCAATTCCTCGCTGCCGGAATCTGACGCGCCTGGCATTCCCGGTTGCGGCGAGGCCGGCGCGGACTCCGCCGCACCATCGCCGCTTGGCTCGGCAGCGCGGGGTTGCGGGTGCGATGCATCCGAAGCGGCGTCGTCATCGTCTGAAGCTTGGGCACCGATAGCCCACCAGGAAGCTCCGGCTACGGCGATGACGACCACCGCGATTGCGACATGAAAGATATCGATGGCTCCGAGCCAACCGCGCAGGCGGTCGGTCCAGCGTGGCGTTACCGGCTCGTCGTAGGCAGGCGCCTCCATCATCGTAGTGGGAGGTGCCGAATCCGTGACTTCAGGAACCGGGTGAGGAGGCGGACCGAGTGGGTCCGGGGCCGCTAGCGAGGAGATGGTTGGTTCTGGATCGATGAGGCGCACCCCGGTGACTTCCAATTGCCGGCAGATGATGGAGGTGGCTTCCTGCGCAATGTCCGTACCGGAAGAGTCTGCCACCACGCAGGCTTCCACGTCGGGCCAAGACGGCCCCGCCATCTTGGATATCTGATCCATGACTTGGCCCAAGGCCCAGCCTTCCACAATGCCGGTTCCCGGCAGGTCGTAGCGGTAAACCGTTTCGGGCCCTTCAAAGATGGTGGCCGCATCCAGGATGGTAACGGTAATGGGGATTGCGGTGGTCTCCCCACCGGTGGGGATAGGGGTGTCGGTTGGCGTATGCGCGCTGAGATTGGTGGTCATTTACTTCTCTCCTTCTAGGTACACCGCTTGGGCGACGCCGAGGTTTTCACCGCGGATGCTCCACTGACCGCGGCCGGGTGGTTGGTGGCAGGGCTTGAGTCCGAAGATGGTTCCTTCGTCCCGGTCGGCGTCGAAAAGCAACAGCGCCGGCTGCAGATCGCGCACCGCGGAAAAGAATTGGCCAAAGAGGGCACGGCCGATGCCGCCGGATTTGCGAGCGATAACAAGGTGCAGGCCAATGTCGCGGGCATGTGGGAGCAATTCCAGCAGTGGCGAGAGGGCAATATCGCTCAGCAGGTCCGCATCATCGATGACTAGGTAAATGTCTGGGCCCTGCCACCAATCTCGTGCGGCGAGCTGCGCCGGGGTGATGTCCGGGCCAGGCAAGCGAGATTCCAGGGTCCGGACTGTATCGACAATGGTCTCTTGCGCACTCGACTGCGTCGCGGCGTAGGCAGCAACCATGTTCTGGTCCAAGGTTCCCAGGTGGGCTCGGCGCTGGTCGATGACCACGAGCCGAGCGTCTTCCCGCGCAAAGGCGCTAATGCCGCGCATGATCTGCGCCAAGAAGGTGGATTTGCCGCAGCCTTGCGCGCCTATGGCCACAAGGTGCGGCTCACGAGACGGATTCCAGGTCAGCGTATCGAGGTCGCGCCCGCCAATGCCCCAGGCGATCTCGCCGGCGGGCACATCCCCTTGAGCTGCGAGTGCGGCCGGGGTAAGCACGGCGGGCAGCATCTTGAGCTGTGGAACTGGGTCAGCCGCAGCATGCACGCGGCAGATGTGAGCGATGTCCTGGTTGGAGGTGCGAGCTAAGAGCATATTTTCACCCGCCAAGGTGAGCCCGCGGCCCGGCGCGCTGGGGAGCTTTTGCTGGAGTTTGCGGTCGATGAGCGAATCCAAGGCCTCACCCAGGCGTAGCTCGAGGCGGTTGGCAATAAGGTCGCGGATAGCGGGGCGCATCGTCGTCCACCGCGAGGTGGCAATGACGACATGCACGTGGGCGGAGGCGCCATCGGCGACGATCTCGGTGACCTTCTCCGCTATGTCTTCAAACTCCGCATTCGAGGTACCGATGTGGTGCCAGCCATCAATGACAAGGAAGGTTGCGCACCGTTCTGGGCGGCGGATAAACCCAGCTACTTCGTCGACGATGCGCCGTACCTTTTCGCCCTCCTCGCGCCCGGCAACTCCGGCCACGTGGGGCAGTCGCTCCAGGGATGCTAGCTGACCGCCGCCAAGATCGATGACGTAGAAGCGTGCCGCCTGCGGATCATGCCGTAGAGCTAGCGCAGAGACAATGGTGCGCAGCGCACTCGATTTACCGGACTGCGGGCCACCACACAGTGCCATGTGTCCGCCGTGCTGGGTGAAATCAATAATCAGCTCGTCCTGGCGTTGGTAATACGGCCTATCGATGATGCCGATCGGCGCGCACAGCTGCCTTTGGTCAGCCGTGGGCGCGGTTGCGCCCGCCTCAGGTTCACCGGAAAGCCCTGGCAACGCGGATAGCTCAATGACCGGCGGTAGCGGCGGCAGCCAGATGCGGTGCGCTGCTTGATCGCGCAGGTGGGCCTCTTCCGCCGCGGCGCGCACGACCTCGGTAAGCACAGTGGTGGAGTCATCGAGAACCACCGCGGCGCTAGCATTGTCCTCTTCCTGGGACCAGCCATGAAAGAGCTGCACGCGGCCGTGGGAGGCTGCGGGGTGGTCCGGGGAGGCGTCGGCAAGCGCCCGGCGCGGCAGGGGCCCGGACACGTAGGAAGCTTGGAAGCGGGTCAAGGCCTCGGCATCGGATTTGAGGTAGCCCGCGCCGGGCTGGCCGGGCAGGTGGTAGGCATCGGTCACGCCCAATACCTGGCGGGATTCCGCTGAGGAGAAGGTTTTCAGGCCGATTCGGTAGGACAAGTGGGAATCGAGCCCCCGCAAGCGGCCTTCTTCGAGTCTTTGGGAGGCCAAAAGCAGGTGCACGTGGAGACTGCGCCCCAAGCGGCCGACGGCGACAAAAAGTTCCGCGAAATCCGGGTGCTGGCCCAAAAGCTCCGAGAACTCATCGACCACAATGACCAAGGCCGGAAGCGGCCCGTGCTCACGCACGGCGGTGGCAGAAGCGTTGTACTCGCCGACATTGGCAAAGTTTCCGGCCGTACGCAGCAGCTCTTGGCGTCGGTTCATCTCGCCGGAGATGGCATCATACATGCGCTCTACCAGCGTAGATTCCTCCTCCAGGTTGGTAATCACCGCGGAAGTATGCGGCAGGCGGTCGCATCCTAAGAATGTCGCGCCGCCCTTGAAATCCACGAGCACGAGGTTAAGCTCGTCCGGACTATGGGTAGCCGCCAGCGCGGTGACAAGGGTGCGCAGCAGCTCCGACTTGCCGCTGCCGGTCGCACCGATGCACAGGCCGTGCGGGCCCATACCGCCGTGGGCAGATTCCTTGAGATCTACCGTGACGGGCTGGCCCACCGTATCGATGCCGATGGGCACCATGAGACGCGCCGAACCCTCCCGGCCATGCCACATGCCACTGGCCGCTAGCTCTTCCACATCGCGATAGCCCAGAAGGCCCATAAGGTCACTGCCGCGCCGGCCAGAAGTGCTATCGGGGCGGCGGTAGGAGGCCATACTGCGCGCAAGCAACGTCGCTCCGGCCGCACTCATTCCATCGGGAGCCCCAAGGTCTTCCACCCCTGCCGCGGTGACCACCTGCAGCTGCTCCCCTGCCACGAGGCTTAGTCCTTCGTGCTCGGCGCGTACCCCCAGCGCCGAAGACGGCGCCCCACCAACCTCAATGATGGTGGTATAGGAATCATCGTGGAAGAAGTCTTCGGTTCCCGTGGTCAGCACGCCATCGACAATGAGGATGCGAAAGCGGGCCTTTTCCGGTGTGCGCGCATGGGGCAGCCACTTCAGCCACTCCCACTGGCCACCGATGGCCTCGATCCCGCAGGTTTCCGGGCCATGCGCCGACGCCATCTGCAGCACCATTGCGCGCACCATATCGCGGGAGGGATCTGCGGGCTCTTCGCCCCGAGTCGACGCCATTCCGGACACGGACAAGAAGCGAAAGGCCTGCAGTTGGATAACCACCGGCATATCGGGAACGGTGCCCACCGCCTTAATGGTCTGGCGCATGCTTACCGCACACACCGGGTCCAGGTCTTCAGTGGCGCCGGAATCCGGCACGTTGATGGGGGTGCACAACGTCGTTGGTCCAGTTCCCACGCGTACCTCGAGGGCGTCCGAGTCATCCGGGCCACGCTCCCACATGCGGCGCGAGCCGACTAGAGTGCTAAGTTCCACCGGTGCCGGGTGGCGATAGCTTTCATGTGCACGCTGCGCCGACGCATTGCGCAGCGCCTTTTCCCGCAAGGCTTTGATGTGGCGCAGGTAGGTACGCCGGGTTTCATCCGGATCCTGCCCACTGTTATTGGGCCCAAACATCATGGCCATGCTCGCCAGCATCATCAATGGAAACATCAAGGCCATCGGGCTAATCTGCCGGGATTCCCCAGCGCCTAACACCATGAGGGCGACCATGCCGAGCATCGCCGCAATCATCACCACCGGAAGCAGCAGCCGCACCAGCGGCACCGGTTGTGGGCGCACCGCCTCCGGGACTTCCTCGGCCTCGATGCTGCCGGTGGGCAGCGGCGGCGCAGCATCCCGCAATGGCATGGTCAACGGCTCAATGACGCGGGTATCCCCGATCCCAAGCATGCCTAAATAACCTCCCCCGAGCCACGCGCCAAGCGCCCTTGGCCCCCTGCCAAGATTCCCCGCGCTGCGGTGGACACGTCGCCACTAGTAAGCCACAATATGTGGCATTGGGCAAGGGGGACGCCCACAATCCATACATTTTTCGGGGGACATCATGACTACTGCAACGGCGCATCATTTGCGCCTTACCGTTCGCATTCATGCCGGCGCTTTCCACAAGGAGGCGGACGTGGCGTTACCGCTAAGCTCCAGCGTGGGCGAGCTTTTGGCGGAGATCACTGACTTGGTGGATGCGCCCACCATTTCTGAACCTTGGCGCGCCAGTACAGTCTCCGGCCGCGCCATCGATCTCACCGCCCCGTTGGCTGCCACTGTGCTCACGGAAGGCTCAATTCTTGTTATTAGTCCGCGCGAGCGCCGGCCTGCACCGGTGATTCGGGATGCGGCGGAATCGCTCGCCGCCGCGGCTGAAGAGGATACTACCGCCGCCCTTCCCACCATCTGGGCTTGGACAGGGCTGCTTGCCGCCTTCGCCCTAGTGTGGGTTAGCACCCTTCCCCTAGCGGCGTGGGCGGCGTTGACCGCTGGAGCCCTGTTGCTCGCCTTGTGGACCCGCGCCCTATCACTGGTGCACCTTAGCCTGGTAGCCGGCATGGCGTGTGGCTGGGTGGTGATTTCGCCCTCGCTTAGCGAAGCCCCCTTTGCCGCACTCACCGCCTGCGTCGCCCTCCTCATCGTGCTGCTTGCCTGTCACGTCACCGGGTTAAGCACGGTTCGCACTACTGCCGTGGCACTCACCGTCTCAGTGTTGTTGTTGGTCGCGGCTTTGGGCTACCTGCTGCCCGGACCAGGGACGGGTCTCCAGGGCAGCCACGGTACGGCGGCAGCCGCCTGCGTGGTGATGGCCGGCATTATCCTGCTGGCCGCAGCTCCTGCGCTAACCGTTGCGACCGCCGGGCTCAAAGTCCCGCAGCTGCCCACGGCCGGCCAGGACCTCGCGGTTTCTGATGCCGTCCAGCCGGATGTCGATATCCGTGCCCGGCGCGCCGGCAGCGCCTATGAGGGAATGTGCTGTGGGCTGGCGCTCTGTCTCATTCCGGCTCTTTTCGCCCTCTCGCTGACGGGCAGTGGTCCGGCCTTGGCGCCGACGAGCGGCGCCCCTGATTCTCTCGCCGAGTACGTTGCGGTGCTCTTTGGTTCTGAGCACACCGGCGCGGGCTTCGTCCAAGCACTCTGCGTGACCACCGCGGGTGCCGTCGTTATGCATGCCGCCCGGCACGGTCGTGCGTTGGCTAGCTGGGCCCTGATGCTGCTGGCGATGACCGCCTGTCTCGCTACATGCTTGTGCGCTACCCACGCGGTGGCGAATTCCGGGATTGCCGATGCCTGGGCACCAATACTTGTTGCCTGCCTGGTTCTCCTCGCCATGCTGAGCGCCCCGCTGTGGGCGCCCAAGGTGGACGGGCTCGAGCCCACCACCATCGCGTGGTTTGAACGCATAGAATCCCTCGCCATTGCCGCTAGTTTGCCGCTGGCCGCGCACCTAGCCGGTGTCTTCGTGCTCATCAGGGGGCTTGGATAATGCGCGTGCTACCTGCCGCTTTAGTAGTTGCATTCGCTGCAGGACTGACTGCTGCTCCCTATGCGGCCGCTCGCGAGCCGGACCGCGAATGCGCCGCCGCGCATTCCTCACCGCTTTCGCCCCAACCAAGCGAGGAGCAGCTAGACTACCGGGCCCGTTTACATTCCTTTGCTACCGGGGAAGGCGTCAAAGTAGCCGTTATCGATACTGGCGTTGCCCGTCACGACCAACTGCGGCATCTCAGCAGTGGCGCGGACCTTGTCGCGCCGGAGTCCCCAGAGCCGCATCGCGATTGCGACCTGCACGGCACCGTCGTGGCCGGTGTCATCGCCGGACACGATATCGGTATCGCCCCGCGAGCAGAAATCTACGCTGTGCGCCAGACCAGCGCGCACTATCGCCAGGAAGCGGAAGACAGTACCACCGGATCGCTGGACACCTTGGCCCGCGCCATTGATGACGCCGCCGCTGCCGGTGCCCGCGTCATCAACATCTCCGTTGTCTCCTGTGTCCCGCCAGATGTGGCCGCGCAGGTCGATACCTCTCGCTTGGATCGTGCTTTGGCGCATGCGGAAGACTCCGGGGCCGTGGTGATCGCAGCATCCGGCAATGCGTCCTCTGGCAGCTGTGAGATGGGTGACCGCGTCTTTCCGGCGGATTCGCCCACGGTGCTCTCAGTAAGCGCCCTCGCGGATTCGCACGAACTCGCTGACTACTCTCTGAATTCGGCCGACGGACCCCAACTGGCTGCGCAAGGTTTCATTCCGCTTGCGCTCAACCCTGAGGGTGGATGGGCCGATGGTAAGGAAGGCACGGACGGAACGGCGCAGTTCCATGGCACCTCTTTTGCCGCGCCGGTAGTCAGCGGCACCGCTGCCCTCTTGGCACAGCGCTTTCCAGACGATAGCCCGGCCGCCCTCCGCAAACGCTTGGAGGACGCCGCGGAGCCAGGCCACGGCTTCATCGACCCGCTCACTGTGCTCACTCACGTGGAAGCGGGCGCGGACGTCGATACCCGAGCTATGACCATCCACCCCGCTGACGAAGGCGACTCGCGCGCCCCCACACGCAGTGCCTGGGTGCTGGGTGGATTAGCGCTGGCGCTTGCTGTGTGGGCGGCGTGGCGCGGGCTACGGCCTAAGAACTAACCTGCAGCGCCTGCTCACGGTTGAGCGCGGAGCCTTCCGGCAGCAACCGCAGGATCTCCCACGGCACCTGTGCGCCCACGCCGGTACCAAGGGCTTCCAAGGTCTCCTTGTCCTTGACCTCGTGCCGTTGGCCCGTGGGTGAAACCACGTGATAGCCATGGCCGCTGTCTACGCCTACGCCACCGGCGTTGAGCCCACCAAAGCGATGGGCCACCGACTCACCTGCCAAGGCGACGGTGCCCGCTTGAGCAGGTACCACTACCCCGCCGCCCTCGTTACCAGCACACATCCAACCATCGTCCGGGCTTAAAAAGCGGAAGGACGTGGAGGGAAGGTTGAGGTTTAAGGGGGCGTCGGCAAGCGCAGCAACCTCCTGCGGCGTGGCTGTCGTCTCCTTGGCACCCACGCCTGTGAGTATCTCCGCCTGCGTAGGCGTGAGCTCAGCTACGCCCTCGGACGTACGCGCCCACAAACCTTGGCCGGTATCGACGACCTCGGGCAGATCAGCCGGAAAGTTCAGCGGTGGCAGCTCCGCAAAGGCATTGAGCAGCTCGGGTGGCACGGGCCAAGTGTGGGTACTATCGTCCACGCCCACCGCCCGACGCACGACACGCCCTTCGGTGCTGGAGGGATCTGGCAGCGCCACGCGGCCTTCCTGGGTGACAAGCCACTGCGTGCCCTCGGATTCCACCAGTGCGGCGCGCTCCTCACCGAGGCTTTTCTGCTCGGGCTCGGCAAGGACAATAACCTCCTGCGACGCTACCTGGTGACCGCCAATGCTGGTCGGGTTATCTGTAGACGGCGCCTCATCCTTGCCGGCCAAACACGCTGCCCATCGCTCTTGGGGATTCTCGCCTGCCGCCGCGAGGTACCCAGGGGCATCCGAGATACCCACCGGTGAGCCCAGTAGCGCTTCTTGCAGGTGCTCATCCCCAATGGTCTGCGCCTCGGCCGCCTGCCCGGCGATAATGCGCGCCGAAGCCAGGTTGAAAACCGGGTGGTAGGTGTCATTGACATCCACAAAGAGCTGGCCCTGCTCCGAGCGCACAATCGGCGCATCACCCGGCTGCGGGCTCGGCTGCAGCCAGGCCAACATGCCAGAGCCCACCGCAAGGAAGGCGACGCCGACCCCGCCGAAAAGGAGCGCTTTGCGGCGCCTAGCCAAAGGATCGTGAATCATGCGGATATCGCCTAAGACGAGCCCATGCTCGACGCGGCGGCGCAAGAATTTATGACCCGATACCTGGGCCTTGGTAGTAGGCAGCGGACGTGCCATGATTTTCCCCCGAAAAGTCTGTGTACACCCAGCACACAGGCTATCCCAGGTAAGCGACCGCTGCCACTTGGGCGCTAGTCGACGCTGCGCCTTTCGCGGGTGACCTCGGCGCGCGCGGCCAGTTGATCCGCGGCCGGATAATCAACGGCGACGAGCGAGAGCCCCTTCGCCGGAGCCACGGGGATGCTGGAAGAGCGCTTCGTCTCCTGCAGCAGTGCCGCGGCGAAGTCGGCATCGCGCCGCCCCTCCCCCACGCGCAGGCAACAGCCCACCAACGAGCGCACCATCGACCAGCAGAACGCATCGGCGCTCACGCGGGCCTCAAAAAGCTCCGGCTCTTCGGGCGTAGAAACGTCGCGCCAAGAAAATTCCTGCAATTCACGAATGGTCGTGGCATTCGGCTTGGCTTTACAAAAAGCCGCAAAATCATGCAGACCCACCAGGGCGGTGGCGGCTTCTTGCATGGCATCGATATCCACCGGCTTAATCCACTCGGCCGTATCCCGCGCCCGGGTCGGCAGCGCGCCGCGCGGGTTGGTGGTAATCCGGTACACGTAGTGCCGCCGCAGCGCCGAAAACCGCGCATCAAAACCCGCGGGTGCGAACTCGCACCCGTGTACCCGAACATCTTCTGGCAGAAGCTTTGCTAAACGACGCACCAGCTTCCCCGGCTCCCCCGCCACCGAGCGCTGCGCCAGCATCTCCGTGGGAACGTCCACGTGCGCCACCTGGCCACGAGCGTGAACACCGGCATCCGTCCGGCCAGCGACCGTAAGCGGCACCTCCGTGCGCGCAATCATCGCCAGCTTCTCTTCCAGTACCCCCTGCACCGTGCGCAGACCGCCCTTCTGCTTGGCCCAGCCATGAAAGTCCGTGCCGTCATAAGCCAAGTCCAAACGCAGGCGAACGAACCCGTCGGCCGGCCCTTCGGGGGAAGTCGATGCTGCATCTGTCATAGTGGGCTTCATGCTACCGGAGCATCTTCTCCCCACCGGCGCTGGGTCGGCCGTGCAACGCCCCCTTACTGGGATGCGGACATGAAAAAGCCGCCGCCCCTCCCACAAATGGGGAAAGGCGGCGGCGAAGCGCTAGGGCCGAAGGGAAATTACTTCTCCTCGGACTCCTCAGCTGCGGTCTCCTCGGCAGGTGCCTCGGTCTCAGCAGCCTCGTCTGCCTTAGCTTCCTCAGCCTCAGCGGCCTTGGATGCGGCAGCGCGGGTAGCGCGGTTAGCCTCAGAGGTCACGGTCTCCTCGAGAACGAGGGAGA
>CALLKG010000069.1:0-23191 GCA_938008395.1 Corynebacterium tuberculostearicum | reverse complement strand
GGGAACCATCCAAATCCGTTTGAGGGTTGGGAACCGGTCGTGGTGTACCCGACCCGTTTAGGAGTAGCCCTGCGGTACATGGCCCACGCCGCTGCGACGGCATAAATGGGCAATGCCCACCACAACTGCACGGTGAGGGCACCGATAGCTGACGCTAATGTACACAGGACAACGAGAATGCGGCGATGCTCATTCCAGATTTTCGAGCCTAGGCCCACCAACTGATACTTCTTAAAGTCTGGTGTCAGGGAAAGTATTAGTGACAAGGAAAAGATCACCGGGAGCACGTTCCACGTTCCCTGCGCCATGACGGGCATGAGGAGCAAAGCGAAAAGGAAAAAGGTCCAGCTCCACCAATCGCCTAGGTACCACAGGAGTTTCATGCTTTCTCCTCCAATGCCATAACCGCACGTTCCAAGGAAACTTCATTGATCCGCAGGCCATGGGCCTGGGCCGTGCGGAAGATAGGCTCGGTGGCGGCAGAGCGGGCGTCGGCAAGCAGGCGATCTCCTACAAGCGTGGTTTCTCTACTCAGCACTGGGAGATCGAGCTCTTCGACCGCTGCGTTGAGAGCCTCCGATGGGCCCGTGAGCTCAAGAATTCCCTCGATGAAGTCATCAATGGGGCCTGAAATTGGGCTGTCCCCCATCAAAGCGACGGTATCGAGAAGACCCGCTACCTCATTGAGGTGATGGGTGGAGATGACGATGGTACGGCCGTGTTCCTCACGAAGGACCTGATAGAAAAGCTCGCGGCGCTGTGTGTCGAGGCCGAGATAGGGCTCATCAAGAAGCATGACTTCACAGCCAGAAGCAACGGCGAAGATGAAGCCCACCGCAGACTTTTGCCCGCGGGAAAGGGCAGAGTAGGCCTTGGCCGGCACGTCAAAGCGAACCAGCAGCTCATTGAACCGCTCCTCATCCCAATGCGGCCAGCGCGCCTTACCAATAACGCCCAGCTTTCCGATGCCCCAGGAATCCGGCAGTGGGTTATCAATACCCATCAATATGACTCGGTTGAGAACCGACTGCTTGTCAAAGGGTTCCTCACCGAAGACGGTGATACCGCCAGATTGGATTTGTCCGGCAATTTTGCGCAGGAGCGTGGTTTTGCCAATGCCATTGGGGCCAACTAAGCCGTGTGTGAGGCCATCGGCAAAGGTGAAATCTCGTGTTGTAATCATGAGTACATTCCTCGGCTTTCTGCAACGCGATCAAATAGGTCGTGGAGTTGGGCGCGGTTGTAGCCCAGGCGAACGGCTTCGTCGACAAGCGGTGCCATGTATTCCGCCGCGAAGTCGGCGCGGCGGCGCTCGCGGATCGTTTTCAGGGCCCCTTCTGCCACAAACATGCCGATACCGCGGCGCTTATCCAGCACCCCGATATCCACTAGGAGGCTGATGCCCTTGCGGGCAGTGGCCGGGTTGATGTTGTGGAAATCAGCAAGCTCGTTAGTAGATGGGGCCCTATCCCCCTCACCCAAGGTTCCGTCCACGATGGCGTCCTCCACCAAGGAAGCAATCTGGCGGAAGAGTGGTTGCGTGGAATTATCCATTGACCCTCGGTTCGTTGGTTAGTTACTTGTGTAACTAACCATATCGGCAACACCCCATCCCTGCAATACTTCCAGAGAGAAAACTTTTTTGCGGCCACTGCGCTGGGATTTTGCCCAAGCTTATCGACGTTTTGTGACTAATGGGGCACACTGGAAACCACAAAGAATTTTATTTAGAACAATTAGAACGGAACTTAGGAGCCATGCTTGAACGCACACTCGTCTTTGTCGATACCTCATACTTGCTCGCAAGCTTTTATAACTCGTGGGAAACGGGTGCCCGCGCACAGCTAGAAATCGATCTGCCCGAGGTGGTCAGCACCATGGGCGGGATGATCGAGAACCAACTGGGAACCCCAATCCAGCGCCAATACTGGTATGACGGCATTCCCGATACCGGCCCACACCGCTACCAGCGCGCCCTGCGCACCTGCGAAGGGGTCCAGCTGCGCACCGGTCAGCTCATCGAATGGGGTGAGCGCCGCACCCAAAAGGCCGTAGATACCCGTCTCGTAGCGGACATGGTCATCGCCGCCATGAAGGGACAATTCACCGACTTTGTCCTCGTCAGCGGCGATGCGGACATGATTCCCGGCGCTCAAGCCGCCGTGGATAACGGCATCCGCGTACATCTTTATGGGTTTGGCTGGGACTCCATGTCCTCCGCACTGCGCCATGCCTGCGATTCCACCACCATCTTGGACCCTCGCGAGGACTTCGCAGACGCTATGGAATTGCAGGTCCTAGAAGGCCCGCTTCCTCCAGTGGTGCGCGAAAATGGGCATAAAGAGGGCGAGGAAATGCCCGAACCGGATGAATGCGGCGAGCCCTCAGAGGTGGAGGCAGCCTTCGGCGCCACAGAAAAACCCACCCCGGCCCCGACGCCCAAGCCGGCTCCGCCCAAGGCGGATGCTGCAGAGGATTCCCCCGCCGAGGAGGACTCTCCCGCGGAGAAGCCGGCGCCCAAGCCATCCATGATGGCGCCACGCCGCAAGCTGCGCTCCAAGTATGTGCCGCTGCCGGAAGAAGTATGGAGCTCGGCTGGGTTCCAATCCCCATTCGACGTGGGCCAGCAATACGCCTCGTGGTGGTTCGATAACGCTGCTAGCACCGAGCAGCGCGATCAGGCACATCTGCTTTCTGGCGGCGGGCTTCCCCCGGAGATCGACCGCCCGCTGTTGCAGTTTGCCTGCGAAACCCTGCACGAATACACCCTGACCGAAACCCAGCGCGTGAACCTGCGCGATGGATTCCACTCAGGGATTCGTGGGGTTCTCATTAACGTTCGCCGGCAGAATTAATCGCCGGACTCGAGCTCTTTCTTCTTTTTAAGATCCGCCCGGATGGCATCAAGGCGCGCAGTCGCCTTCATGTCATTGCCGGCGGCTTGGATCTCATTAATGCGATCGCCGCCGGTGGCGTGCTGCAATTCTTGCGCGCCAAGGGCATCGGCGTAGCGCTTTTCAATCTTGGCACGCACAGAATCAAGAGTAGGTACGGAATCGTCCGGGTTGAGCTGATTCATGGAATCAATAGCCTGGGCGTTCTTTTCTTGCATAGCCGCCTGGTCCGCCTGAGCCTCCAGCTGACTAACTTGCGCTAGTTGTTCCTTCAAGCGCGCCTCAGACTGCTGCTGCTGGCTCTTGGCCTGCGCGGCAGCCTGCTCTGCGGCGGCGTACTGCTGCTTAACGTCTTCCAGCTCCTGCTCCACCGCTACCAGCTGGGAGGCAACCACTTCCGCAGCCTGGTTATACTCGGAGGCCTTTTGCGGGTCCTCCGCAGAATCCGCCAGCTCCAATGCACGCTGGGTTTGAGACTGGTAGTCCTGCTGGGACTTAACCAGCCGATTCATCTGCATCTCCAGCTGGGACTTATGGCCGATGATTTCTGCAGCGTGATCAGAAATCTGCTGGTGCTGCTCCTTGGCGGCCTGGACGGCCTGCTGGATCTGCACCTTCGGATCAGCGTTCTCATCAATCTTCTGATCGAAGGAACTCATCATGTACTTCCAGCCCTTGCTGAAGGGGTTAGCCATTATCTTCTCCTTTGGACATAAAAAGACGCTTTCTAGCGAGTTTAGCGATACTCACCAGAAAGCGCCCAGGAAGCTAGCGGGGATTAACCCTGCGCGTTCTGCTCTTCTACCTGGCGGCGAACCTCCGCCATATCGAGTTCCTTGACCTGCTTCAGCAGGTCTTCCAATGCTGCAGGTGGCAGCGCGCCAGCCTCGCGGAAGACCAGGATGCCATCGCGGAAGATCATCAGCGTAGGAATGGACTGAATCTCCAGCGCGGATGCGAGGCCCTGGTTAGCCTCGGTATCGAGCTTGGCAAAGGTAGCATCCGTGTGCTCTTCGGAGGCCTTTTCAAAAACCGGCGCAAAGCGCTTGCAGGGGCCGCACCAATCGGCCCAGGCGTCTACGAGCGTAATGCCCTCGCCGGTAACGGTTTCTTCAAAGTTTTCTTCGGTGACGTCGATAGTAGCCATGGTTGTTCTAACTCCTTTGCGGATTGCTTTATTCCCCAACGTACATGAAAAATCCTTGTCATATACCCCTAGGGGGTATAGAATGAGCCCAGAAACCAACTCTAAGAAAGGATCATTATGAGCACCAAGAACTACACCGTAGAGGGCATGACCTGCGGACATTGCGAAATGTCGGTGAAGGAAGAGGTCGGCGAAATTTCCGGCGTTAGCGAGGTCACTGCGGACCATACCACCGGCGCCGTCACGGTTACTGGCACCGATTTCACCGATGAACAGGTAGCGGCCGCCGTGGCAGAGGCCGGCTACACGCTGAAGTAGGCACCACCATGTCCCACTTGGACCTTGGCGTAACGGGAATGACGTGCACCTCCTGCTCCTCCCGCGTCGAGCGCAAGCTCAACAAGCTCGAGGGAGTAAGCGCCAGCGTCAATTTCGCTACCGAGGCGGCGGCCATCGAGTACGACTCCCAAACGGTAAGTCCACAGGAGCTCATTTCGGTGGTAGAGGGCGCAGGCTACGGCGCCTTCGATATGGCGGCGGCGAAGACGGAGGAGCCCGAAGCCGAGAAGAGCAGTGACGGGGGATTGCTGCGCCGCACCGTTATCTCCGGTGCTCTATCGCTACCGCTCATGGTGGTATCGATGTGGCCAGCACTGCAATTTCCCAATTGGCAGTGGGCCTGCGCCATCGTGGCAACCATCGTTTATATCTTTGGTGGCGCGCCTTTCCACACCGCTACGTGGACAAACCTCAAGCACGGTTCTTTTACCATGGACACGCTTATCACCATGGGAACCTCAGCGGCTTATTTTTGGTCGCTGTGGGCGCTGTTTTTCGGCAACGCGGGCGAACCGGGCATGAAGATGCACATGACGCTCGACGCGAACGCGGCGCAGATGGATCACATCTATTTCGAGTCCGTGGGCATGGTCATTACCTTCCTCCTTCTCGGCCGCTGGTTCGAGGCACGGGCCAAAGGCCAGTCCTCCGAGGCGCTGCGGGAGCTGCTCTCCCTAGGCGCTAAAGAAGCCTCGGTACTGCGCGAGGGAGGCGAGCAGCGCATTCCCATTGCCCAGTTGCAAGTAGGCGATGTCTTCGTAGTACGCCCAGGCGAAAAGATCGCCACCGATGGCATCGTCGTTGCCGGCAACTCGGCGGTCGACGCCTCCATGATCACCGGCGAGCCGGTGCCCGTCGAGGTCGGGTCCGGCGATGCGGTGACCGGCGCAACCATTAATGCCTCCGGCAAGCTTGAGGTGCGCGCGACCAAGGTGGGCGAGGATACGGTACTGGCCCAAATGGCCCAGCTGGTCACGGATGCACAAACGTCCAAGGCGCCGGTACAGCGCCTCGTGGACCGCATTGCGCAGGTCTTCGTCCCAGCGGTCATGGCCGTAGCAGTGCTGACACTCCTTGCCCATCTCTTCTTCGGCGGGGTGGCCCCAGCCTTTATCGCCGCGGTCTCCGTCCTCATTGTGGCCTGCCCTTGCGCTATGGGCTTGGCGACGCCCACGGCGATCCTCGTCGGCACCGGCCGCGGAGCGCAGCTGGGCCTGGTTATTAAGGGGCCGGAGATCCTGGAATCTACGCGGCAAATCGATACCATCGTCATGGATAAGACCGGAACGGTTACGGCCGGAGAGATGTCCGTTACCGCCGTACACGGCGACGTGCTCGACTTGGCCGCGGCCGTGGAACACAACTCCGAGCACCCCATTGCTCGCGCCATCGCAAGAGAGCGCAGCGTTCAGCCGGCTACCGACTTCGCAGTGGTTCCGGGTGGCGTGGAAGGAACTGTGGAGGGGGTCCGGGTGGGCGTCGGCAAGCGGCAAGGCCCGTTGGGTGACCTGGAAGCGCCGTTCCGCGCCGCACAGGACGCTGGTGCCACGCCGGTGGTCGTCACCGTCAACGGACAGCCCGCAGGCGTCATTGAGGTGCGCGATACCATCAAGCCCAGCTCGGCCGCCGCCGTGGCGCAGATGAAGGAACTGGGGCTAACCCCTTACCTGCTGACCGGTGATAATGCCGGGGCCGCTCACGCCGTGGCCGCCGAGGTGGGAATCGATCACGTCAGCGCTGAGGTCCTGCCAGAGGACAAGGTGAACCACATCAAGGAGCTGCAGGCCGCAGGGCACACCGTGGCGATGGTGGGCGATGGCATTAACGACGCCGCCGCGCTGGCCCAAGCCGACCTCGGCCTGGCCATGGGCGCGGGTACCGATGTTGCCATTGAAGCCTCCGATATCACCCTGATGAACGGCGATTTACGCTGCGCCGCTGATGCCATTCGGCTCTCGCGCCGCACGCTAGCAATCATTAAGGGCAATCTCTTCTGGGCCTTCGCCTATAACGTCGTACTCATTCCCGTGGCCGCGCTCGGCTGGCTCAATCCCCTGCTGGCGGGCCTGGCCATGGCGCTGAGCTCGGTTTTCGTGGTTACTAACTCGCTGCGGCTGCGCGGCTTTTCCGTCCGTCGCTAAATAAGGCCGCCGAGCACCCCTGAGCAGGCTAGCATTGGCGGGGCGTACACTCCCCCGCCACGAAAGAAAGGACTAGCGCGTGCTCACCAGGGTATCCCTCGCCGCGTGGACCGCGGTCATGGTCGCGTTAACCACGCTCAAGCCCTTCTACCAGATTGGCTATTTGTGGAAACCGGAAAATCAGCGCGCCCGGGATTTGCGCTGGGTTCCTTTCGATGAATTTTCCGGCGGCAGCTGGTTTGGCCCGCTATTTGAGTACGCGGGCAATACCGCATTCTTCATCCCCTTCGGCATGCTGGTCTTTAGCCTCTGCCGCTCCGTTAAGAAGACAGCTGCGTGGGGATTTGGTCTGAGCCTAGTGCTGGAGGTGTGCCAATATGCTTTCGCCCTGGGGCGCACGGATATCGATGATCTTCTCTTCAATACCCTGGGCGCGCTTATCGGTGCGGCGTTCGCCCGCCTGTGCGGCGAACGCCTTTTCCCCGTGTGGCGATGGCTGGCGATTGCCGCAGCTGCGGTTTTCTTGGTACTGGTCATCCTTGGCCCACGATTGGGAGACCCCAACGCGGTGGTAGACCTGTAATTTAACCGTGCGCCATATTGACGAACTTGGAGTAGTGCAGCTGGTGCGCCACCTGCACGGTATCGATCGGGCCGCCACGGTGCTTGGCTAGGATAATATCCGCCTCGCCGGCGCGCTCATTATCGCGGTCCTGGGAATCGGGGCGGTAGAGCAGCATGACCATATCGGCGTCCTGCTCCAGAGAGCCAGACTCACGGAGGTCCGCAAGCTGCGGCTTTTTATCCGTACGCGCCTCAGGGCCACGGTTCAGCTGCGAGATAGCGATGAGAGGAACCTCCAGCTCCTTGGCCAAGAGCTTTAGCTGACGGGAGAACTCAGAGACCTCTTGCTGGCGGGACTCCACCTTTTTACCCGAAGACATCAGCTGCAGGTAGTCCAAGACGATGAGGTCCAAGCCGTGCTGCTGCTTGAGGCGGCGGGCCTTGGACCGAATTTCCATCATCGTGAGATTCGGTGAGTCATCAATGAAGAGTGGGGCGTCTTGCACTCGGTTGAGGGTCTCATCGATTTTTGCCCAGTCCTCGGTGGAAACTCGGCCACCGCGCATATCGGCCAGCTTTACCTCTGACTCCGCCGAGAGCAGGCGCATGACGATTTCAGAAGCTGACATCTCGAGCGAGAAAATCACCGAGGACTTGCCGTGCTGCAAGGAGCAGGAACGCATAAAGTCCATGGCTAGGGTCGATTTACCCACACCAGGGCGGGCAGCAACGATGACCATCTGGCCCGCGTGAAGGCCATTGGTTAACTTATCGAGGTCGATGAAGCCAGTAGGCACACCTAGCTCCACGCCGCCGGCTTGCTGCAGGGCGGCGAGCTCATCAATGGTGGGGTCAATGAGATCCCCCAGGACTCGGTAATCTTCTGCCGTCTTGCGCTGGGCGACGGCGAAAACTTCCTGCTGCGCACGGTCCAGCACGGACTCGATTTCTGCATCTTCGGTGCCGGAAAATCCGAGCTGTACTACGCGCGTACCGGCATCAACAAGCTTGCGCAGCACTGCCTTTTCCGCGACGATTTCGGCGTAGTAGCGTGCGTTCGCAGCCGTGGGCACCGTGGCGAGCAGCGTGTGGAGATAGGGGGCGCCGCCGACGCGCTCGAGGTTATTAAAGCGGTCGAGCTGGGAGGCCAAAATGACGGCGTCGACGTCCTTGCCCTCGGAATATAGATCCAGCATGGCGCGGTAAATCAACGTGTGCGCCGGATAGTAGAAATCCTCCGGCTCTAGCTCCTCGATGACCTCCATCACCGTATGGGGGCTCAGCAACATTGCGCCCAGGACGCCCTGCTCCGCTTCGCGGTCTGCGGGAGGCTGGCGGAATTCGCCATAGCGCTTTGGCTCTTCCTGCTGATAGCGGCGGCGTGGGGCCGGTTCCTCCTCCGGCGGCGGCTCTGGTGGCAGGTGTTCATCATCAAAACTGGCGTTGGTCATGTCTTCCCCCTTGTAGCTATTCGAGCAACCGAGCGTATCGGAATCTCAGTGTAGTCTAGTGCCCGGACACCACCCCCTGGGCATAACTTCCACAGTTATCCACAGGGTGCTGTGAAAATTGCAGGTCGCGAGAGCCTTTGCCCATATTTGCCCTGCATAGGCCTGTGGATAACTCCAAAAGCCCATGACCTGCACAAATCAAAATCCCAGTTCAGGGTATGTTTTTCCCGGTGTGAAAATAGGCACATCATCCGTGGATAAGGGGCCTGACCTGCGAGTTAATAAAGCGGCCTCCGCGTAAACAGAAAGTTAAACGGCCAAAGAGTTATCCACAGAATTCCACAGTTATCCACAGGCCGGTGAAAACGCGCTAAAGGCCCCAAGTTCCTGCCACCTCACATAGCAGGAACTTGAGGCCTAAAGCGTTGCTGTTGTCTTTGGGTCTATATGGACCGTCGTGCGCCTAGTTAGGCAGCAACGACCGAGAAGTTCACCTTGCCGATAACATCAGCGTGCAGCTTCAGCTCGACCTGGTAGTTGCCGGTCTTCTTGACCAGGCCCTTAGGAAGCACAACGATGCGCTTATCCAGCTTAGGGCCACCAGCCTTGGAGACGGCGTTGACAATGTCTTCTGCTTGAACGGAACCGAAGAGCTTACCGGATTCGGAGGTCTTAACCTCTACCTTGACATCCGTCAGCTGCTCGAGCTGGTTGCGGACCTCACGTGCGTGATCCAGGTCGCGAATCTCGCGAGCTTCCTGGGCGCGCTTGATGCCCTCAATCTGCTTCTCTGCGCCGCGGGTAGCCACGATGGCCAGGCCGCGAGGAAGCAGGTAGTTACGTCCGTAGCCGTCCTTAACCTCAACAATTTCGCCAGCGGCGCCGAGGTTCTCAACGGCAGCGGTGAGGATCAGCTTCATGATCCCTGCCTTTCAATTGAGTTAGTTGAATAGTTGCGGGTGACAGACTTAGAACGGAGGTTCAGAATCAGCGCCTCCGAAACCACCTGCAGGTGGTGCGGAGTTCCACGGATCCTCAGAAGGAGCCTGGTTCTGCTGTGGCTGCTGTTGCTGGCCGCCTCCAAAACCGCCCTGATTATTGTTATTCGAGCGCTGTTGGCCGCCGCCGCCAAAGTTATTGCCGCCCTCACGCGGATTGCGGTTTACCTGAGCGGTGGCGTAGCGCAGAGACGGACCGACTTCGTCGACGTCAATCTCGAATACGGTGCGGTTATCGCCCTCACGGGTCTGGAAGGAACGCTGCTTCAAGCGGCCGGTAACGATGACGCGCATGCCCTTAGACATGGTCTCGGCAACGTTTTCCGCTGCCTGACGCCATACGTTACAGGTCAGGAACATAGCTTCGCCGTCTTCCCACTGATTCGTCTGCGAGTTATAGCGACGAGGGGTGGAGGCGACGCGGAAGTTAGCTACTGCCGCACCCGCCGGGGTGAAGCGCAGCTCGGGGTCAGCAACGATGTTGCCTACCACCGTGATATTGGTATCTCCCTGTGCCATGTCTTTACTCCTTATCGGTTACGTGGATTGTGCTTGATCCCAGTATCCGCTACTTGCTGTCGGTGCGCAGAACCTTGGTACGCAGGATGGTGTCGTTCAGGTTCAGACGGCGGTCGAGCTCGGCAACCGAAGTGTGCTCGCACTCCAGGTTGACGACGGCATAAATGCCCTCTTCCTTCTTGTTGATGGGGTATGCAAGACGACGCTTGCCCCATACATCAAGGTTCTCAACCTTGCCGCCTTCCTGGCGGACGATTTCGAGGAACTTATCCAGGGACGGGGTTACGGTGCGCTCATCCTGATTAGGATCCAGAATGATCATGACTTCGTAGTGACGCACGGACCTCATCACCTCCTATGGTCTAGTAGTTTTCGGCTGCATCACCTTTGCGGATGCAGCAGGAGGGTACGTTGCGTCAAGCAACCCCACTACAGTACCGCAAATGACCGGGGAAAAGAAATCTAACCAGTGGTCGTTGCGGCGAAAAACACAGCAGCAGTCGCCGGAATGATGGTGAGGAAAAGAATGGCCAAAAGCCCCAGCACGACGGGCCCGCGGCGATCTTCACGATTGTGGAAGAGCCAGAAGGCCCCCATCACGCAGAGGAATCCCAAGAAGATGGATGCCATTCCGATATAGGTAATGATCATGCGAATGCTCCTGCCAAGGGGTCGCGGCCGGCGTGCGCATCGCGCACCATATCCGGGGTCTTTCCGCACATCTGGCGAATGACGAGGACAGCCATGGCGATAATGAGGGCGTCGCGGGAGATAATCGCAACGTCAAGCAGCTCGTGCGGAATACCCTTATTGTCTGTACCCAGCATGTGCCACATGAGTAAGGGCCATACGAGGGCGTCGACAAGCGCCCAGCTAAAGACCAAGCGCCAACGTGGCAGGGCTAGGGCCGCGGGCACTACCAGCCACAGAGAATACTGGGGCGACCATACCTTGTTGAATAGTAAGAAGGCTGCCACGATGAGGTAAACCAGCTCGGCCATGCGCGGGGTCCGCGAGCTGCGCAGGCCCAGCACCGCAATCGCCGCACAGAGAGCCAAAAATGCTACCAAGCTGAAGGTATTGAGGAACTCTGGGCTAAAGCTAATTCCAGTATTGCGGCTAAGCACCGAGTAGATGGTGGTCCACTCCGCACCGCGCTCTTGGTTGAGGCGGAAAAATTCGCGCCATGCCTCCGGATACTTCAGGGCCACCGGCGCGTTGACCACAATCCAGGTCACGGCCGCGGCGAGCAAAGCGTAGAAAAATTGCGGCCAGCGACGATTGCGCACCGCCAAGACTAGGAACGCCCCCAAGAGAAAGAGCGGCCACAGCTTAAATGAGGTGCCAAGGCCGATGAGGATACCCGCTACGGCAGGGCGCTTGCGCGCGGCGGCCAAGAGCGCACCTACGGCAAAGGCGATGGAGGGGATATCCCAGTTACTGAAGGCATGAATGATGACAAGGGGGCTGGCGGCAACGAGGATGGTGTCCCAGGTACGGTTGCCCACCAGCAGGTAGACCATGTAGAGCACGCCTACCCAGATGCACGCCATGACCAAGGCGGTCAGGCCGAAGTACCATCCGGCCTCCGGGATGCCGGCCCACTCAACCAGAGAGTACGTATTGCGGGCAATCCAGCCCATTAACCCTTGGAATAGGCCCGCCAGAACCGGGTACTCCATGTAGCGGGTCAGGTCACCCTCCTGCCAAGAATAGGCATAGGGGAAGCCGCCTTCATCTAGGCCACGGCCACCGTAAAGCGGGATGATGTCGTTATAGCAAAAGGAGGTGTACTGACGGTTGCCCGCCCAATTTAGGTTAATGATCCCGTCTTCACCGCGGGTTCCGCCGGCGCAATTAGCCTTCGAGAGGAATCCGCACGCCAAGAAGACCCATCCGACGGCGATAATGGCGCGCAGCGGGGTCCACCACTGGGTGCGGCGTACACCGGCAAAACGGCCCCTTGGCCCGCCGAGGAATTCAATTACCCCGCGAGCCAAGGGTTCTGAGGAGGCGGGAATGCGCTGGTGCGGATTCGCTGTCACTGCCGCCTACCCTAGGAGGTCTGCCAAGTCGCTATCGGGGCCGATGAGGTCATCCAACGACGGCGCCTCTGGCTGGGCCGGTGCCTGGTTGCTATTACCGCTATTGCCACCATTGCCGCTATTGCCACCATTGCCGCTATTGCCATTGCCGCGTTGCGGTTTCGGGGCAGGCTTCGGGCTATCCGGCTTGTTCTCCGGCTGAACCGGTTTGGTCTCCTCTTCCGGAGCTGCTTGCTCGGCAGGGGCCTCGTAGTCCTGGGTATCGCCAGCGCCGCTATCCCAGCTCGGGTCATAGGCCGGAGCGGCCGTTCCGGCGCCCATGTTGCCGAATCCCAGCGGATAGGCAGCCGGGAAGTTTTGGAATTCGAAGTTGGCCAGGGAGTTGTCCAGCACGGCCTTCCAAATCTTGGTTGGCGCGCCCGCGCCGTACATGATGCCGCCGTACTGATCGAAGATGGCGGAGGTGTTATCCGCGGTACCTACCCACACGGCGGTAGCCAGCTGCGGGGTGGCACCGACCATCCAGGCATCCTTGTTATTTCCGGTATCGCCCATCTGAGCGGTACCGGTCTTGGCGGCGGAAACACGGCCACCGGCTAGGGCGCCATTAGACCATGCTGCCACCGGCTCCATGGCTTCGAGGACGTTGTTGGCAACGTTGGACGAAACGCGGCGCTCGCCGCCGTCTTCGGGGTGCTCGTACAGCACTTCGCCGGCAGCGTTTTCCACGCGCTGCACAAAGTGCGGGTTATGCCATACGCCCTGGTTGGCCAGGGTGGACATGGCAGTGGCCATATCGAGCGGGCGGGACTGGTACTGGCCCAATACGATGCCTTCGAATGGCTGCTTGCCCTTTTCCGTCAGCGTCTTTTCAATGCCCGGCAGGGACTTAGCCACGCCAAGGGCGTGGGCCATGTCCGCGGTGTCCTGGGTGCCGTTCTTGAGGTCGGCCTGCAGGCGAAGGAAGGAGGTATTCAGGGATTGCTTAGTAGCCTCGCGCAGGTTGCATACGCCGCAGCCGCCGCCCATGTCGTTGTTGACAACATCCCAGCCGGGCAGCTGGTACGGAGCGGACGAGTAATTGGTATCTAGGCTGATGCCCTGCTGCAGGGCGGCCGCAAGGGTCATGATCTTGAAAGTAGAACCGGTTTGCAGCGGGGAGTTGGCGTAGTCCCAGCCATTGGAATCGTGGCCGCCAAAGTATCCGCGGACCGCACCGGTCTTCGGATCAATGGTCACGGAAGCCGCACGCGCATCCTCTTGCAGCGGAGCCATCTGGTCATCGACTGCCTGAATGGTGTTGTTCTGCACATTCATGTCGATGGTGGTGGTGATGCGCAGGCCGCCGGTCGACACCTCATTTTCGGTAATGCCTACCTCTTCCAATTCGCGGATGACCTGATCCTTGATGTGGCCATTGGCGCCGGGCGCCTCGGTGTAGGCGGAGTACTCAGCTGGGTCGCGGGTCTCTGGGAAGACCATGCCATCGCGCTGTTCCTGGGTGAGGTCACCCATTCCCACCAGGCCGTCAAGAACGTAGTTCCAACGGTCCTCGGAGCCCTCCTGGTTCACACGCGGGTCGAGGCCGGACGGGGACTGAATGAGACCGGCGAGCATGGCGCCTTCCTCCGGAGTGAGGTCCTTGGCGTCCTTATCAAAGTAGGCATTGGATGCCGCCTGGATGCCGTAGGCATTGCGGCCGAAGTACACGGTGTTGAGGTAGGCATTGAGAATATCCTCCTTATCCCACTCATTGGTCATCTTCACCGAGTAGATGAGCTCGCGAATCTTGCGCACGTAGGAGTATTCGTTGCCCACCAGCGTGTTTTTCACATACTGCTGGGTAATGGTGGAACCGCCGCCAGCATCTTCATTGCCGGTTACCTTACCAACCACGGCGCGGCCGAGGCCGGTGAAGGAGAAGCCGGAGTTATCCCAAAAGTCACGGTCCTCCGCGGCCAGCACGGAGTCCTGCACGTATTCCGGGATTTCATCCAGCTTCACGTGGGTGCGGTTGCCTTCCGGCGGCACCAAGCGGGCGAGCTGGGTCTGATTATCACCCGCATAGATGGTGGAGACCTGGTTATTGGCTAGGTCCTTCGGCTCCGGAACGGAGTATTGCGAGTATGCGTAGGCAAAAAGTCCTGCGGGCAGTGCTACAAAGACCAGTAGGAACGCCAAAACGACCCACGGCCAGATGCGGCGCTTCTTTGTCGCCTGCTTTTTGCTGGGGCGAGCCACCTTAGTGGACTTGCCGGTAGATTCCTTCTCGGTCACTGATTCGTGTCCTCATTCATCCCTGATCACAAACTAAATAATTGCAGCTTACTGCCTAAGGCGGTGCGCTGGAAACTAACACGCGTTAAATGCAGTAGCAGAACGCAACAAGTGGTTCCACCGGCACTGGCGGCATACCTCCACCTCGTGCACCGTAAACTCCAAGCCCTCGGCTACAAACTCCGCTATTTCTTTCTCACTGCGGGCGCTTCCGGCGCGGCGGCCGAGGTTCTCGCCATAGACCCAGCGCGTGAGCCGCAAAGGCTCGCCGCACACGGGGCATTCCTTATCCATGGTGCGCCCGTGGTGCTCAGCTGCGGCGCGCAGCAAAAAATCAGCATCGCACACGTCCTCCCGCGTGAGCTGCCCGGCGCGAAATTCGCGCAGGTGGTGGGCGCGCTCCCATTCATGGGAGAGCACGTGCTTATAGGCAACGGAATTCACCCGGATCATCCTAATTACCTCTTCTTGATCGATCCACATGGTGTTATGCCACCGCAGGGCATAATTTTAGGCTTACTCTTGCGCAGTCACTAACAGCCACAACTCATGGAGTTAAAGGAGTAGACCGTGTCCGAAAAAGTAAAGGTCGCCATCGTGGGCGTCGGCAACTGCGCCACGTCCCTCATTGAAGGCGTGGAGTTTTATCGCAACGCCGCGGCCGATGCAGATATTCCCGGTTTGATGCACGCCCAGTTTGGCCCGTACCACGTAGGCGATGTGGAATTCGTTGCCGCCTTCGACGTGGATGCGGACAAGGTAGGCAAGGACCTAGCGGAGGCTACGCGCAGCTCCCGCAACTGCACCATTTCCATTACCGACGTCCCTGAGCTGGGCGTTACCGTGCAGCGCGGTCCTACCCTGGACGGCCTCGGCCGGTACTACCAAGAATCCATCGCGGAATCGGAAGCCCCGCTTGCCGACGTCCCCGCCATACTCCGCCAGTCCGGCGCCGACGTCGTAGTCTCCTATCTGCCGGTGGGCTCTGAAGAAGCGGATAAATTCTACGCTCAGGCGGCTATCGATGCCGGCTGCGCCTTTGTCAATGCCTTGCCAGTCTTTATTGCCTCTGATCCGGTATGGGCGAAGAAGTTCGAAGACGCCGGGCTGCCCATCGTGGGCGATGATATTAAGTCCCAGGTGGGCGCCACCATTACTCACCGCGTCATGGCGAAGCTCTTTGAAGACCGCGGCGTGCGCTTGGAGCGCACCATGCAGCTCAATGTGGGCGGCAATATGGATTTTAAGAATATGCTCGAGCGCGAGCGCCTCGAATCCAAAAAGATCTCCAAGACGCAGGCCGTAACCTCTAACCTGCACAACTCGCCCATCGCCGGCAAGCGGGAGGACCGCAACGTCCACATCGGGCCTTCCGATTACGTGGAATGGCTCGATGATCGCAAATGGGCCTATGTCCGCTTGGAAGGCTCTGCCTTTGGCGAAGTACCTCTGAACTTGGAGTACAAACTGGAGGTCTGGGACTCGCCTAACTCCGCCGGCATCATCATTGATGCGGTGCGTGCCGCCAAGATTGCCCTCGACCGCGGGGTGGCGGGCCCAGTACTGGCTGCCTCGTCCTACTTGATGAAATCCCCGCCGGTACAAAAGGCCGATGACGTGGCGCGCGCCGAGTTAGAAGACTTTATTGCCGGAAACTAATTTTTTAACTTCCGAACTACCGCGCAGGGAAAACGGGCTATACAATCGTTTTTATGACGCAGCAACATGAGGAGAAGGGCCCCGCTCAATCCCCGTCTACGTACGAGGATGCCGTCGAGGTCGCGCGTTCCATCCAGCCGTCGCTCAATAAGCTCATTCTTATTTTCCAGCGCACGGCGGAGGGCTCTTCACTGACCACCTCCCAGGTGTCCATCATGAACCAGCTGCGTATGCGCGGACCGTCGCGCGTTTCCACTATCGCGCAGGCAGAGCTTATCCGCATGCCCACCGCCTCCAACGCGCTCTACCAGCTAGAGCGCCGCGGCTACGTGGAACGCCACCGTGATGAAGAGGACCGCCGCGGCGTCTTGGTAGCACTGACGCAACTAGGCGAATCCGAACTAGCCATCGTCTCGCAGCAGCGCGCTTCCGCCCTAGCAGAAATCATGCGGTGGCTCGAGCCGAAGGATTTGGAGACCGCGAACGACGTTGCCACCGTCATCTCCAAGCTCGCTGATGTCTATCGCCCCACAATGAACGATGAACAGCGCTAGTTTTGCCTGCGGTGATTTCATTTTTCTTGGGCTTAACGTGATAATTGAGAAAACGAAAACCGTAATCTCTCACTAGTTCACTCCGTATGGCAACTGATTCTTCCGATGGGCATCTGCCAGCCTTGAGCAAGGGCTCGGCCGATAAACCCCTTCGTATCCTCATTTCTTGGAGCCCTTCTTCCTCCGGCACCGAGGCTCTAGATTGTGCCGCGTGGCTTTCCCGTACCGCCACTACCCAGGTACGGGTCATCTCTACCGTGTTCCAGCCGTGGACTACTACCTCCCTCAGCAAGCTGGGCGGAAAATATAAGAAATGGTTTAAAGCACAAAAGGAGGCCTGCGCGGCCGCTACCCATGCCGCCCTCGATGAAGCCGGCGTGCCGCGTAGCTGCTGGGATGACAAGCCTTCCCTCTTGGTCGACGGGCCTTCGCGCCCCCAGCTACTGACGGAGATGGCCAAGAAGTTCCAGGCAGACCTCATCATCTTAGGCCCCAACCAAGCGGCGCCGAAGGGCCGTTTCTTTGCTGGTTCTACGGCCGATACCCTGCTGCATTATTCCCCTCAACCATTGGGCTTGGTGCCCCGCAAGGTGAAGCTGTCCAAGCACGGCGTCACCCGCTTCAACTTTGCCATCACCGAACGCAGCCCGCGCGAAGATCATGAGATGCTCGCCGCAGCGGAGCTCGCGAACCGCTGGAACCTGCCGCTGCGCCTGCTTGCCTTCTCGGCTAACGGTCTGCTCAATACGCCGTCCAAGGATAAGCACGATATGGCGCTTAAGCTCACGGCCGAGTGGCTCGAGGATTCCCTCGCCATGCTGGACCGCGCCCGTGATTGCATCCAAGAGCAATTCCCCGAGCTGGATGTCACCTCTGAGATTGGTTCCGGCGCGGGTTGGGGCGGCGCGGTGGATTCGCTCAAGTGGAAGAAGGGCGATCTCATGCTCATGTCCTCCACCCCGCAGGGGCCCATCGCCCGCGTGTTCTTGGGATCTACCGCCACGGAGCTACTGCCGCATATTCGGGTGCCTATCTTGGTCCACCCTGCCTGTGGTTAGGATTGGGGCATGAGCCTGCGACCAGAGCATCCCGAAAACGATCTGACTTCCGATGCGGACTATGCCAATTTGCGCCGCCCGGAACCGCGGAGCTTTGATGAGCTGGCCGATGAGCCGGACCCTTTAGAGATTGCCGCTGCTAACCGCCGCTCCACCCGCCAGGCCGTCTGGTACATGATCGGCGTTCTCGTTCTCTCCGCGCTTTATGGTTTCGCAGTCGCGCTCATCACTCGGCTCTCCGGCGGCCCCTTGTGTGAGGATGGCGCCGCCACGTGGCTCTGCACCGACGGGCAGCGCACCTTCTTTAGCCTGACCACCCCGATCATTCCGTTCTTCGGCATGATCGGCTGCGCCATCATCATGGTGCGCAAGCTGCACCGCTATCTGCGGTGGCGCAGTTGGATGGCCATTTTCTGGGTAATGGCCTGCAATTTCATGCTGTGGACCATTACCGATATCCAGCTGTTCCTCATGGACTCGGCCGCCGCGTAGAAACTTTCCGCCTCCCTATGATCCTCCTGCTTGATAATTACGATTCTTATACCTTCAACCTTGCCCACCTCATCGCGGAGGTAGCCGGACGCGAACCACTCGTCGTCGCCGCCGGTGAAGCGGAAGGGCTGGCCGAGCGCGTCCGTGCGGGCGAATTTTCCCACGTGGTGATCTCTCCTGGCCCGGGCACGCCGGAACGCGAAGAGGATTTCGGTGCTGCCCGGGGCATTATCGCCGCCGCGGCCGCGGCCGAGATTCCGGTGCTGGGCGTATGCCT
Organism: Corynebacterium tuberculostearicum; assembly: GCA_938008395.1. GTDB lineage: Bacteria > Actinomycetota > Actinomycetes > Mycobacteriales > Mycobacteriaceae > Corynebacterium > Corynebacterium tuberculostearicum_L. Next base: position 4,776 of record CALLKG010000069.1, on the reverse strand, counting down.
TGGCCACCAGGGGCTAGGCCTGCTAGCCGGCGCCCAGGTGTCGCCGGCGCCGCAGCCGTGCCACGGTTTTGTCTCTACCATCAGCCACTCGGGCACAGGCATCTTTGCCGGAATCCCGCAAGGCTTCGAAGTGGTGCGCTACCACTCCCTGCATATAGAGGAGGCCCCCGGCATCACCGTCCATGCCCGCAGCGAAGACGGCGTCATCCAAGCGCTCAAGGTGGATGGATTGCCGCACTGGGGCGTGCAATTCCATCCCGAGTCGGTGCTTACCCAGCACGGCCGGGATATTATGCGCATTTTCCTCGGCGGATTCCGCCTGCTCCACCGGGAGGTGCCCGGCGCGGTGGACTGCGCACGGGTCTTTGCCGCCCTGCGCGCCGAGGGCAACGATGCCTTCTTCCTCGACTCCGCGGATCCCCGCGGGCGCTATTCCATTCTCGGCGATACCGCGGGAGCGTTGAGTCGCTCTTTCCGCTACCAGCTTGGCGATGCCCCCGATATCCTCACCCTCCTCGACCGCGAGCTCGCCACCCGCATCATCGACGCACCGGCCCTCCCGTTTACCGGCGGGGTCATCGGGTACCTAGGCTACGAGTGCGCCCAGCTCACACTGCCGATTGAACTTAGCCACCGCTCCCCTTACCCAGATGCCTATTTTGTGCGGCCGCAGTCCTTCATCGTCTATGACCACCAGGCAGAAATAGCGCACCTGTGCTGCCTTGCCGGTGAGGGCGCCGAGCAATTGCTGAACCGTCTGGAAGCCGCCTTGGCCGCAGAGGAATCACGGTCCAGGAGGGAGGACAGTGGGGCGTCGCTAAGCGCGGGCTCTTGGCGCAGCCCTGGCTACCTGGAGCGGATTAAGCGCGCCCAAGAATTCCTGCACGCCGGCGAGAGCTACGAAGTCTGCCTGACCGATACCTACACGGCCGCGGCCGAGGGCGAGCTCTATCCCCAACTGCGCTCGCACAATCCCGCCCCCTATGCCGCACACCTAGTCTTCGATGGTGTGGAGGTCTGCAGCGCCTCGCCCGAGCGCTTCCTCACCGTGCGCGGTCGTGAGGTAGAGGCCAAGCCGATTAAGGGCACCATCTCGGCCGACCAGGATCCTGCGCTGCTGACCACGGACCCGAAGACACGGGCCGAAAATCTCATGATCGTTGACCTACTGCGCAATGATCTCTCCCGGGTATGCGAACCCGGCACCGTGCGCGTGCCGAAGTTGATGCAGGTAGAAAGCTATGCCACCGTGCATCAATTGGTCTCCACCATTACCGGGCAGCTGCGCGCCAGTGCCACCGCGGTCGATGCCCTCCGTGCCACCTTTCCTCCTGGCTCTATGACGGGCGCGCCGAAGCTGCGCACCTGCGAGATCATTGACCAACTCGAAACGGGACCGCGCGGCGTGTACTCCGGCGTGGTGGGCTACTTGGGGTTTGACGGTCAATCCGATCTCAGCGTGGTCATCCGCACGGCCGTGCGCGCGGTCGGTGAGGTCACCATCGGCGCCGGCGGGGCCATCGTCCTGGATTCGGATCCGGCCGCCGAGTTAGAAGAGCGCAACCTCAAGGCCCAGTCCGTGCTGGGGGCGTGGCAATGAGCACCTATCTCTGGCACGAGGGCAGCTTCATTCCAAGCCAGCCTCACCCCGGGCCCTTTGACGTTGCGGATTCTTGGCGGATGCTTGGCGACGCCCACTCCAACGCCCTCCCCCTGCACCTCCAGCGCTTCGAGTCGGTGGCCGGCCCACTGCCCGCTGGCTTCGTCCCCGCGATGCTTCAGCTTGTGGGCCCCGGCGATCTCTTCCCCCGCATTTCGCTCGCCGGCGGACACCTGCGCCTCGATATTCGCCCCGCGCCCCCTGCGCGCCCGGTCACCCGGCTGACCTATGTCCAAGCCCCCGACCCGCGCACGAAGCCTTTAGTCAAGGGCCCCGATTTTCCAGCGCTGGCACGCTACCGCGATGAGTATCAGGCAGACGGCACCGATGACACTGCCATCGTGGATGCCTCTGGTGCCATGGTGGAGACCACCACCGGCGCGCTCGTCGCCTGGGACGAGGAAACGCTCATCCTCCCCACCGGTCAGGCGCTGCCCAGCATCACGCTGCGCCAAGTTGACCGGCGCGCCTCGGACCTTGGAATTCACACCGAAACGCACCCCATCACCCCTGAGCTCGCCGCCGAACGCCCCCTGTGGTTCCTCAACTCGCTCCACGGCATTAGCCCAGTCAGTAAGCTACACGCCCCCACCAGCGTCATCTATCCGCCGAGCAGCCCGCATACCACCGGGTGGCAGCACTGGTGGTGGGGCTGTTTCCGCAGGGAAACTGCGGGCGACTAGCTCTCCTGCTTGGCTAGCTGCGCTGCCCACTGCATTTACGCTATATGCTGATCGTAACCAGTCATAGGCACTGACTCTTTAAATCCACTGTCCCCTACAAACACCTAACCACCCAGTCCAGCAAGCGTGAGTACGGCCCCGCCTACTATGTTCGATAGGTAGACGAGGCCGTCGGAGAAAGCACTCAAAATCCTAAGCTATTTGATTTGAATTAGCTTTCAAATTTCGAGTTATCAAGGTGCAAAGGGTCGACATCACTAGTCCCGCACCAAATACCCAAACAAGGGCCGGCGAGAAGATCGCAGTTTGCCCATCGCCTTTTGAACCGATTAACAGACCGACTGCAATGGCAATGACGCCAATGATCATTCCTGTCAACTGGACCTTCGCGGACTGTTTCGAGAGAATTAACGTGGTAATTGCGGAAACCACAGATAGAATAATGACCACAGTGCCGATCCAACCGATTCTGACTGGGGCCATAAGAACGAGAGCCACCCCTAAGACAGCCGCCACCAATTCAGGCCAAAGCGGACGGAGTTTTCCACTTGCCATAGTTACTCTCCTTTGCTTCTCTTATCCCGAAATCGTAGGGTTCCACTGGCTAGGATGAGCTGCAGTCACGGCAGCAAAATAGGTTCCTGCAGTCGCAAGACAGCCTTTCCTACGCGGATCGGCAACATTTGGATAGACGCTCTTGCAAATATGAACCATGTCCTTATTTAGTCGAATATTGCAGCCCACACGCTCCCCGGGATCCTGATGGGCTCCGTAGCACATGTCGTGCTTTGCGCATGCGCCAGAGAAATCAGCATTGTCGCCGGGAGCTGGGAACTGATCCGGAGACTTCGTACAATAGTCATTCAGGCTTCCCTTTGAAGGGTCATACACATAACCCGGTGGGGGTTCAATCCCTGCTCGGTTGAACATTACAATATGCTTATCTGCAAGGGCCTTTTGAGTCTCTGTAGAAATAGTTACAGGATCTTCCTGAAATTCAGCATCGAGATCAAGATCCTGCGATGCCGCCCACTCATTCAAATTCTTCGCAATTTCAGGAGTTACTTCTTTTCCAGCAGCGTCATTAACCGCGCTGACCGCCTCATTAGTTTGTTCAGCCGCAACGGCGGACGGAACCGCAACAGAAATCGCACCTAGGGCAACGAGTGCAGCTGCGGCAACGCGCCCCCCCTTCATCTTTAAACTGAGCATAAAATTAAACTCCTCAAATCGAACGTGAAAGCCTTAGGCCCGCCTGCCACCGATACGTATAATATTTCAACGCAGCGGGCAAAGCTGGAACCTATAAAAAACAACATACTTGAAAGCAATTTGCAGCAAGTAAAATGGCGGTAAAACTCTATTAACGTTTTAGTTAACTCTCAGCCCATCCTGACGCTAGTCAGAGCATCCGCCAATAATAGTGTGCTTTTACCGATTTCACGCCCGCTTGGCCAGTACTTAAAAAAGTTTAATCAAGAATTCGCATCTTGGTCGACGAGATGTTCAACCACTTCAGCGCAGTCCGGCCGACCGCAGTGCTGGGTTTCTACGTGCTGGATGCAGTCATCACAGATGAGTACCTGCTGGCGGCAGGTATCTTCATTGATGCAATTGTGGAAGGTATTCGTACCCTTGCCGCAGTGCACGCAGTGGCCCAGTTGGATGAAGCCGGGGTCTTGGAGTCCTTGACCAAACTCGTGGTGCATGCGCTTGTCAAAGACATACATGGAGCCTTCCCACAGGCCATCATTGCCGTACTTTTCGCCGTAGCGCACGATGCCACCATCGATCTGGTAGACCTCTTGGAAGCCACGGTTCTTCATCAACGAGGACAGGATCTCGCAGCGAATGCCACCGGTGCAATAAGACACCACCGGCTTATCCTTCATCCAGTCATACTTGCCGGATTCGATTTCCTCGATGAAGTCATGCGTGGTTTTCACATCGGGCACGACGGCATTTTTAAACTTGCCAATCTCTGCTTCCATGGCGTTGCGGCCGTCAAAGAAGACGACCTCCTCGCCACGTTCTTCTACCAGCTTATTTACCTCTTCTGGCTTGAGGTGCACGCCGCCGCCGACGACGCCGTTTTCATCCACCTTCAGCTCGCCCGGCGCGCCAAAGGCCACGATTTCATCGCGCACCTTGACCGAAAGCCGCGGGAAGTCATCCGCGCCGCCCTCGGACCACTTAAACTGCATGCGCTTAAAGCCGGGGTATTCCTTGGTCTGGCGGACGTAGCGCTTACAGGCTTCCATATCGCCGCCAACGGTGCCGTTGATGCCGTGCTCGGAAATGAGGATGCGCCCCTTGAGCCCCAGGGACTCGCACAGGGTGCGCTGCCACAGCATGATCGCGGTGGGATCTTCGATGGGGGTAAAGCAGTAATACAGGAGAACTTTGCCAATAGTCACGCCCCAATCTTAGGCC
>CALLKG010000068.1:0-23717 GCA_938008395.1 Corynebacterium tuberculostearicum | reverse complement strand
TGCAGCGGGTAGTCCTTCTTGGACCAAACCTTGGTCAGGTCGAAGGGGTTAAAGCGGTAATTCTCCGCCTCATCCAGCGGCATGATCTGCACCTTAACGTCCCAGATCGGGTAGTTGCCCTCCTCGATGGCGTTGTAGAGATCCTCGCGGTGGCAATCCGGGTTCTGGCCGGCGGTGGTGGTGGCCTCCTCATCGGTGAAGTTCTCCACGCCCTGGCGGGACTTGAAGTGGTACTTGACCCAGAAGGCCTCGCCTTCCTCATTGACCCACTGGAAGGTGTGGGAGCCGTAGCCATTCTGGTGGCGGGTGGACTTCGGGGTGCCGCGGTCACCCATCAGATAGGTGACCTGGTGGGCGGATTCCGGGTTGCGGGTCCAGAAATCCCACTGCATATCGGCATCGCGCAGGCCATTGGTGCCCAGGCGCTTCTGGGAGTGGATGAAGTCTGGGAACTTAATGCCATCGCGGATGAAGAAGACCGGGGTGTTATTGCCCACGATGTCGAGGTTGCCTTCCTCGGTGTAGAAACGCAGGGCAAAGCCGTGCACATCGCGCCAGGTATCCGGGGAGCCCTGCTCGCCGGCCACGGTGGAAAAGCGGCCCATCATCGGGGTGACGGTGCCCTTCTGGAAGACCTTGGCCTTGGTGTAAGCAGAGACATCTTCCGTGATGTGCAGCTCACCAAAGGCGCCGTGGCCCTTAGCGTGCGGCGTGCGCTCCGGCACGCGCTCGCGGTTGAAGTGCGCGAGCTTTTCAATGAGATGGATATCATTGAGCGCCACTGGGCCCTGCTGGCCGGCGGTCACCGAGGTATTTTCGGACGGCACCGGCTGGCCCGAGGGACGAGTGGTATTTCCCTTGCCAGCGGGGCGCTGGCCCTTGTTCAGGATGTCATCAGCGGTAAAGTCACTCATTTTTGCCTCCTGGCAATTCGCGGTCAGTTCTTCCCAGTGTGGCAAAACTTTGCACGGTTGTCAGGGCTCGCCAAAGAGAGTAAAGGGTGCTGGTAGATTCATTCAGGTGACTCACCACTCCGCAGCAGACGACGCCCGCGTCACCGACCTCGCCCTTCGGGCCGGTCGCGGCGACCGCGCGGCGCTGACGGAGTTTATCAAGGCCACCCAGGATGATGTGTGGCGCTTGCTGGCGCACTTGGGCGGGCCCGAGGGGGCCGACGATCTCACTCAGGAGACCTATCTGCGCGTCATCAGCGCCTTGCCGCGCTTTGCGGCGCGGTCCTCCGCCCGCACGTGGCTGCTCTCTTTGGCCCGGCGCGTGTGGGTGGACAATATTCGCCACGATATGGCCCGGCCGCGAAAGTCTGCCACCGAGTACGAAGACGCGATGGGTGCGGCGCCGGAAGAATCCGCGGCGTGGAGCGAGTGGATCGATGCCCGCACGCTTATCGACGCCCTCCCGGCCGACCGCCGCGAAGCCCTCATCCTCACCCAGGTACTGGGCTATACCTATGAGGAGGCGGCCAAGATTGCCGGCGTGCGCGTGGGCACCATCCGCTCCCGTGTGGCGCGCGCCCGCAAGGATCTCATCGCGGGGACAGGATAATACCCCCAATTAGCCCCCTGCGATTGCGGAGTTAATTTCACTCCCAAATTGTTACGCTCTGGTTACCTTTCGCCCCACGGGTCCCAAAATTTGGCACTTAGCTGCGCTTTGCGTACTACGGCCGGGGTGAACGAGACCACAGTTGTGGCGATTCTTGCCCGAAATACCTGTCCGATGTGTGGTTTATTAGATGTGAACACACGTGATAAATCGACCGTCGATCCGGGCCCGCGCGATACCAATGGCGGGCCCGGCGCGTGTGAGTAAGAGAGTTTCTCCCTTTCATGTTAAAACGCGCAATCGGAATTTCCATGGCGTTTATCGGCGTCGTCGTGGGCGCAGGCTTCGCCTCCGGCCAGGAGGCCATGCAGTACTTTGTGGCCTTTGGTAACTGGGGCCTGTGGGGTATCGCCCTAGCCGCTGGTTTGATGATGATCACCGGCATCTCCATCCTGCAGCTCGGCTCGTATTTCCAAGCCGAGGAGCACACCGCTGTCTACGACAAGGTCGCATCGCCATTTACCGCCAAGATTTTGGACTGGTCCACCCTGGTGACCTTGTTCGCCATCGGCTTCGTCATGTTTGCCGGCGGTGGTGCGAATATCAATCAGCAGTTCCCGTCCATCCCCGTGTGGGTGGGCGCCACCGCCATGCTGATTTTGGTGCTGCTCGTCGGCCTCATGGATGTCGACCGCGTAACCGCGGTCATCGGTACCATCACCCCATTCATCATCATCTTTGTGGTGATTGCCACCGGCTATACCATCTTGAACGCAGACGTTGATTTCTCTGCCATGAATGACTGGGCGGTCAACAATGTTGATACCTCGCTGCCTAACTGGTGGCTAGCCGCACTGAACTACACCGGCCTGAACGTGATGACGGCAGTATCCATGTCCATCGTTATTGGCGGTAACTTCCTGGATAACCGTGCAGTCGGCATCGGTGGCCTCATTGGCGGCCTGCTCTACCTAATCCTGTTGGCCCTGCTGGTCTTTGCGCTCTTCTTCGAGGCCGAGACCGTCAACGGCCAGGATATGCCGGTGCTAAGCCTGATTACCAGCATCCACCCGGTACTCGGCGTACTGATGACCTTTGTCATTTATGGCATGGTCTTTAATACCGCCATCGGCATGTTCTACGCGCTGGGCAAGCGCTTGACCCGCAATAACCCCAAGCGCTTCTACCCGGTTTATGCCGGCGCCTGCATCATCGGCTTCATCTTGTCCTTCGTGGGCTTCCAGGCCTTGGTCAGCAACGTCTACCCGATCCTGGGCTACCTCGGACTGCTGATGATCGTGGTGATGGTCTTCAACCGCATCAAGAACGGCAGCAAGCTCTCAGATGAGTCCGACCGCCGCATGCGCGCACACGAGCTGGTGTCCCGCCGCTTGGACCCGCGCAAGCGCTTTACCAAGAAGAACGAGCGCGAGCTGCGCAAGCTGGCTGCAGCATCCAATATGGAAACCACCGAGTTTGTCACCAATATCGCAGAAGAGATCCACGAGGAGCTCGAAAATGATGATGATATTGAGTACGACCGCGAAGATCCGGAGCCGTCCGTGACCTACGTGCAGCACACCAAGCCGGAGGTTCCGTCGTCCACTAGCGACCTCGACTTTGGCAAGAAGAGCACTGGTGCCGACTCCGGCACTGGCACCGCCAAGCCGGTTTCTGAGGACTAGCCCCCTCGTCCACGGCTGATAGGCCAAAAGCTCGGCGCCCTCCTTCCCTTGCTATTAGGAAAGGAGGGCGCCGAGCTTTGTAATGCGACAGGCGGCGAAGTAGCGCTGTGCTAGACGAGCAGCTCTGCAATCTGGATGGTGTTGAGAGCAGCGCCCTTGCGCAGGTTATCGCCGGCGACAACGAGCACGAGGCCCTTGTTATCGTCCACCGTCTGGTCCTGGCGGATGCGGCCGACCAAGGACTCGTCGATGCCGGTGGCGGCGAGCGGAGTGGGGACGTCGGCAAGCGTAACGCCCGGAGCGCCACCCAACAGCTCGGTGGCCTGCTCTGGGGTGATGGGCTTATCGAACTCGGCGTGAATGGTCAGAGTGTGGCCGGTGAAGACCGGGATGCGCACGCAGGTGCCCGCGACCTTCAGCACCGGAATATCCAGGATCTTGCGGGATTCGTTGCGCAGCTTTTGTTCCTCATCGGTTTCCAGGGAGCCGTCATCGACGAGGTTGCCGGCCATCGGCAGGGCGTTATAGGCGATAGGTGCCACGTACGGGCCAAAGTCTTCGTCATTAAGCGCGGAACCATCGTGAACCAAGCCCACATTGTGCTCGCCAACGGAATAGACCTGTGCGGCCAGCGCCTGCACGCCAGCCAAACCGGAGCCGGACACCGCCTGGTAGGAGGACACGTGGAGCTTATTCAGGCCAGCGGCATCGTGGAGGACCTTCAGCACCGGCATGGCCGCCATGGTGGTGCAGTTCGGGTTCGCGATGATGCCCTTCGGGGTGTTCTTGGCTGCCTCGGGGTTGACCTCGGAAACGATGAGGGGAACCTCTGGGTCCTTGCGATAAGCCGAGGAATTATCCACCACGGTCGCGCCGGCCGCGGCGAATACCGGGGCCCACTGCTTAGAGGTGGAGCCGCCGGCGGAGAACAAGGCAATATCGACGTCGGCAACGGATTGCTCGGTGACCTCAGCGAGGTCTTCTACGGTAATCTGCTCGCCGCGAAAATCCAGCTCGGTGCCGGCGGAGCGAGACGAGGCGAAAAAGCGCACCTTATCCGCCGGGAAATTGCGTTCTTCCAAGATGGAGCGCATAACGCGGCCGACCTGGCCGGTAGCGCCTACGACTGCAACAGTGGTCATGACTTAAAAATCCTCTGTAGTTGCTTTTTGGGTATTTAACGTCCGGTTCCAGCATAAACCGTGGCTTCTTCTTCGCCACCGAGCTGGAACTTATCGTGCAGCGCACGAGCGGCCTTGTCTAGGTCAGCCTCGCGGGTGAGCACGGAGATGCGGATTTCGGAGGTGGAGATGAGCTCCATATTGACGTCGACGTCGCGCAGGGCCTCGGTGAACTCGGCGGTCACGCCTGGGTGGGACTTCATGCCGGCGCCAACGAGGGAGACCTTGCCCACCTGGTCGTCGTAAAGCACATTGGCCCAGCCGCCTTCGGACTTCAGCTTGGTCAACAGCTCCATGGCGCGGGGGCCGTCGGCACGCGGGCAGGTGAAGGTGATATCGGTGGTGCCATCCTCCAGGGAGGAGACGTTTTGCAGGACCATGTCGATATTGATTTCTGCATCGGCAATGACGCGGAAGACCTTCGCGGCCTCCCCTGGGCGGTCCGGGATTCCAAGGACGGTGACCTTTGCCTCGGACTTATCGGTTGCTACACCAGTGAGTACTGCTTCTTCCACAGGGATATCCTCCATCGATCCGGTCACTAGGGTGCCGGGGTCATTTGAATAAGACGAGCGAACTCGCAAGGGTACATTGAACGCGCGGGCGTACTCCACGCTGCGCAGAACCAAAATCTTGGAACCTACCGCGGCCATCTCCAGCATCTCCTCGAAGGAGAGCTTGTCTAGCTTCTGCGCGTCCGGGACGATGCGCGGGTCTGCGGTATACACGCCATCGACATCGGAGTAAATCTCGCACACGTCCGCATTCAGCGCGGTCGCCAGCGCCACCGCGGTGGTATCGGAACCGCCGCGGCCCAGGGTGGTGACATCGCGCGATTCCTTATTAACTCCCTGGAATCCGGCGACGATGCAGATCTTGCCCTCATCCAGCGCTTCAGTCAGGCGGCCCGGAGTGACATCCACGATGCGGGCATTGCCGTGGCGCTCGGTGGTAAGCACGCCGGCCTGGGAGCCGGTAAAGGACTGGGCATGGGCACCCAAGGATTCCACGGCCATGGCCACCAGCGCATTGGAGATGCGCTCGCCCGCGGTCAGCAGCATGTCCATTTCGCGCCGTGGTGGCACGGGGTTGACCTGGGCGGCAAGGTCGAGCAGCTCATCGGTGGTATCGCCCATGGCGGAGCACACCACGACGACGTCGTTGCCCTGCTTCTTGGTGGCCACGATGCGCTCCGCAACGGCGCGAATGCGGTCTGCGGATTCGAGGGATGAACCGCCATATTTTTGCACGATCAGGGCCACGGTAAGGATGCCGCCTTTCGTCTTTCAAGGCACCCCTGGCGCGCGTCTGCACACCGCCAGAAATACCTGTCGGTCACTAGTCAAATACCCATGCTACCCCGCAGGGGTCTAGTCCTCATCATAATTCCTAGACAATGCTTGCTTTTTATTCACACGCCTCAAGGGTAAAGCGCGCTATGCGCCGGCCGCCCCCATAGAGGAAAACGCGCGCCCCGCAGCGGAGAATATGCATATAACAGGAATCTTTACTACCGTTGAGCGGGTGTTAAGCAACCTCCTCGCCATCTTTTTCGCGCTCGCATCCGCGCTGACGGTTGCTTGGGGCACGGTCATCCGCCACCGCATTGCCCTCGACGCCGATGATTCGGTCATGCGCGCCGCCATGTCCAACCCCTTGTGGTGGGTGGGCACCGCGGCCGCGATTGGCGCCTATGGCCTGCAGGTTATCGCGCTCGGCTTCGGCACCTTGCTGGTTGTCCAGCCCATCTTGGTGCTGTCCTTGATGTTTACCCTGCCGCTATCGGCGTGGTACTCCGGCCGCAAGATGCCCTTCCACGAAGTTTTCTGGTCCATTGCGCTGACCATCGCGGTGGGCATCATGGTCATCTACGGCCGGCCGGTTGCCGGCAATCCCCGCCCCGAATGGAGCGACTGGTGGCCGGCGCTCCTTGTAGGGTTGGCCACCCTCGCAATCCTCGGCGCGGCGGCCGCAAAGCTACCAGATCAGCGCCCCTTAGCATTGGGCACGGCCTGCGGCGTTATCTATGGCTTCGTCGCCCTGCTCTCGAAGGCCGTGGTGGATATTTTCACCCACGAAGGCCTCACCACCCTGTTGGCCAGCTGGCAGTTCTACGGCCTCATCGGCCTCGCGCTCACCGGCACGGTGGTACAGCAATATTCCTTCAACGCCGGCCCCCTGGCCCATTCCCTGCCGGCCATGACCATCTTTGAGCCCATCGTGGCCTTCGGCTTGGGATACATGGTTCTGGGAGAGAAATTCCTCATCGATACGGCCGTCGGTTGGGCAATTATGCTCATCGCCCTGACCGTCATGGTGCTGTCCACCATCGTGCTCTCCCGCAGCCCGGTGAGCCAGCGCGGCTAAATGGCCCACTCAAATACGCCGAGCATATAGGCCGAAAACCACGCGCCAAACAGGGCCCAGGCAATAACCGCCACGCTTGCCGACGCCCCCTTTTTCACCCACGGCAACAACACGATCACCGCCGGCAGGAGCAGCCGGGGCCGTGAGTGCATGATGCCATCAGAAAGCAGCACATTGGCCATGAGGACGGCGGAAAATAGCCAGGCCGCCAGCGGCAGGCGGCGCCACGCCAGCACCAGGCATACCGGGGCAGCGATCATTACGCCGGCGCTGAGCAGGTAGCCGCCATTGGTGGCCCCGGTGAGTGTCTCCCACAGCCAAATGGCCGTGGCTTTGCCGCCATCGAAGCCGGAATTCCAATGTTCCTTCTGGATGCCAAAGTAGCCGCCGACATCTTTCAAGTGGCTGCTCGACCACCACAAATAGCCCACCAGCGGCACGACCGAAAACGCCACCGCGGCCCAGGCTCGCCAGTCCTTTCGGGCCCGCAGCAGCACCATAAGCCCAAAGACCGCAACGAGGTCCACCGCGGTAAGGCGCACGAGCCCGGCCACAAAGATATACGCCGCGGCGGCCCACCAGCGCTCGCCCACCAGCGCCACTACCGCCCAGATAGCCAGCGCTCCGAAAAGCGCCTCGGTATACGGCATGGAAAACACGATGGACATCGGCGCGCTGGTGACCACTACGGCGCTGAGTACCTGGGCCCACTTCCCCATGCCCATCTGCGCGGCCAGGGCCATCACACCGGCGGCCAGCGCGATGCTAAAGAGCACGTTGAGCGCGATGGCAGTGCCGGCCTCGCCGGTTCCCAGGATGCCGCTCACCGCACGCACCAGGAAGGGAAAGCCCGGGAAGAAGGCCATGGTCGTCTCATGGACCGGCCCATCCGTTGAGATATCCGCGCCGAAGTACCCGCCGCGGGCGATTTCTACGTAGTGCTTGGCGTCCCACTTATTAAGCAGGCCCCAGAGCTTATCGTCCTGCACGGCGGCCACGGCCGCGAGCACGCCCACGCGCAGTGCGGCGCCGATGAGCGCAACGAGCGCGGCAGGCGCCCACAAGGAGCGCAGTAAGGACGGTGAGGTGGGTGCGGCATGGCGGGCTGTAGACACGAAAGGCATAGTACCGTACCGCCGCCGTGTCTCATTGAATGAAATCTCTTGTCACATAGTGAGAGAGCCTGTAGTGTGACCGATATGACACAGCGGATTGACCTACTCCTTATCTGCCGCGGCGGGATTTCGGCCTAAGCACTGGCCAGCGCCCCGTCGCGGAGTCCGGCTGCCCAAGCCCAGCTGGCCGTCTCCCCATAGACACCACAGAAGAGGAAACCGCAGCATGTCCCCCACTGACTCTTTTATCAGCGCCCCTCGCGATATCACCACCCCTAACGGCCCACGCCGCGAAGGCCAGCCCGCGTGGAATAAGCAGCGCGGCTCCGCCATGCCCCACGAGCGCTACCAGCCCTTCGCCGTCGAGGTGGAAGACATCGACCTGCCGGACCGCACGTGGCCCAGCAAGAAAATCACGCACGCCCCACAGTGGTGCGCGGTGGATCTGCGCGATGGCAACCAAGCGCTGATTGATCCCATGAGCCCAGAGCGCAAGCACCGCATGTTCGACCTGCTGGTCAAGATGGGCTACAAGGAAATCGAGGTCGGCTTCCCGTCCGCCTCCCAAACGGATTTCAGCTTCGTCCGCGAAATCATCGAGGGCAATAAGATTCCCGATGACGTCACCATCCAGGTCCTAGTCCAGGCCCGCGAGCACCTGATCCGCCGCACCTTTGAGGCCTGCGAGGGCGCCAAGAACGTCATCGTGCACTTTTATAACTCCACCTCGAAGCTGCAGCGCCGAGTGGTCTTCCGCAAGGACAAGCCCGCCATCAAGAAGCTGGCTACCGACGCCGCCGCACTCATCAAGTCCATCGCCGCGGACTACCCGGATACCACGTGGCGCTGGGAGTACTCCCCCGAATCTTTTACCGGCACCGAGCTGGACTTCGCCCGCGAGGTTTGCGATGAGGTAGTAGAGATCATGGACCCCTCCCCGGATAATCCGATGATCATCAACCTGCCCTCCACCGTGGAGATGATTTCACCCAATGTCTACGCCGATTCCATCGAGTGGATGCACCGCAACCTGGCCCGCCGCGAGGACATCTTGCTCTCACTGCACCCGCACAATGACCGCGGCGAGGGAATCGCCGCCGCCGAGCTGGGCTTCATGGCCGGCGCGGACCGCATCGAGGGCTGCCTGTTTGGCAACGGCGAGCGCACCGGCAACGTCGATCTCATCACCCTGGGCCTGAACATGCTCACCCAGGGCGTGGACCCACAGATCGATTTTTCCGATCTGCCACAGATCCGCGAGACCGTCGAATACTGCAACCAGCTGCGCGTGCCGGAGCGCCACCCCTATGGCGGCGAGTTGGTCTTTACCGCCTTTTCCGGTTCCCACCAGGACGCCATCAACAAGGGCTTGGATGCGCTGGCGGCCACCATCCGCCCCGGCGCGAACAATACCGAGGTCTCGTGGGAAGAACTGCGCGAGGCCATCTGGGAGGTTCCCTACCTGCCCATCGATCCGAAGGACGTGGGCCGCGACTACCAGGCGGTCATCCGCGTCAACTCCCAGTCCGGCAAGGGCGGCGTTGCCTACATCATGAAGACCGACCACGGCATCAATATGCCGCGCGCCATGCAAGCGGAGTTTTCCACCGTGGTGCAGGAAATCACTGACTCCGAGGGCGGCGAGGTCAATTCCAAGAATATGTGGGACATCTTCGCCACCGAATTCCTGGACCGCGAGACCCCGCTGGCCGTGGAGGCCTTCCACGTAGACAACTCCCCGGCCGCTGACGGCGACGTCGCCGTGACCGCCACGGTGGCCTTCCGCGGGGAAAAGTCCACCGTCTCCGGCACCGGCAACGGCCCCATCGCGGCGTATGCCAACGCGCTGGAATCCCTGGGCATCGACTTCGAGGTCATGGAATACTCCCAGCAGTCCCGCTCCGCCGGTGACGACGCCGAGGCCGCCTGCTATATCGCTGCCGACGTCAACCAGAGCAAGGTGTGGGGCGCCGGCATCGCCGGCTCCACCACGCGGGCTTCCATTAACGCGATTAACTCCGCCGTCAACCGCGCCTTGGCCTAAGCGCGCTCGCCGGCGCTAAACTCCAGTGCCGCGCCCCGGCGTGGTAGAAGGGTGGGTATGCCTTCTTCTACCTACCTCATTCCGCACCGCGGCTTGGGCGCCGTGCAGGCCCTGCCTATCTATGGTGCGCAGACGAAGGAAAACCAGGAGTTCACCGTCACCTTGGCGCCCCGCCAGGATGGCGGCCTGGAGGTGCGCACCGACTCCGCCATCGGGCACATCACCAGCGCAGACCGCGCCGAGTACCCCGAGATAGATCTACTCTTTCGCGCCGGGCTCACCCCTGCAGCCACCGCCGCGCCGCAGCCCGATGGATCCCTGTCCCTGCTATTGCCTCGGCCGGGCCTCTGCCTGCCGGCCAATAACCCGCCGGCCGGACCGTGGACAATGCTGGGCTATGCCCCGCCCATCAATATCACCGATCTCCCCGCAGATCTGGAGATTCCCGCCCAGGCCCGCATGCACGTGCTGGTGACGCTTTCACCCAGCACCACCGGCTCCGGCGTCGATGCTTATTTGGGCCCGCAGTGGGTGGGGCGGCTGGATGGGGTGGACGTCGCCAAGCAGGGCACAACCCTGGCCCATGCCTACCATGCGCCGCGCAGCACCGGCCGAGTGCTCAGTATCTATGCGGGTGCGCCGCTGCCGGATTCAAAGGAAGCCTCGCTTGCCGACGCCACCCCTACCTCCCCCGCCGCCACCGAAACCTTCGAAACCACGAGCTTCCGCGCCGTCAACGTCGATGACTCCGCACCGCGCCGCCAGCAGTGGTGGCCCACCCTCATTGCCCTGCTGGTAATTGCAGCGCTTATCGCCGTGCTTATTTTTATTCTGTAGAAACTTTTGGGGCAAGATAACACCCCTTTCTCGCCGGGTTGGGAAATTGGAAATCGCCCCTAGAGACGCTTAGAATGCAAAGTAACTATTGTTTTGCATGGAAAGGCCCCAATGACTTCGCTGGATTCCGCCACCTACGTGGTCCCTGACCACGGTTTTGGCGTGATCCATAACCTGCCCATTGCGGATGTGTCGCCGGAGATTTTCAGCGACTTGCTCGAATCCACAGCCACGGAAGATGGTTACCTATCCGCAGAACTCGGCCCCCGTACCGCCGAGGAAGGCTTCGCGGTTCGGATCGATGACTCGCTTGTGGGCCACCTCAGCGCCGCCGATTCCCAGGCCTACGCCCTCTTTGACTGGATTCTCAGCGCCGGCCTGCACCCACGCGCCACCGCCCATGTGAGCATGACAGATGCCTCCGGCGAAGAATGGCCCACGCTCAACCTGCTCCTGCCGGCGCCGCACCTGTGCATCCCCGCCAATAACCCGCCGGCGCAGCGCTGGACCATGCTACCCGGCGAGACCACCGCCACGATGACGGATTTTTCCAAGGACGTCACCGCCTTTCCGCACACCGACGAGCACTACCTCGTTTCTTTGCGCACCCGCGGTTTCCTGCGCCGCAATACCGTCGACGTCTATATCAATAGCACCTTCTTGGGCTCCCTTCCCCGGGAGGCCGCCCGCGAGATCGCCCCTGCCGTGCTCGACTGCACCAAGACCGGCCGCCTCGCCATTGCCCACGGTTACTTCCACTACAACACCGATGACCGCCCCGCGCTCACCGTCTACGCACACAACGCCGCCAATAGGCACCACGCCGGCCTAATTTTGGGTGTCGTCGCCGGTGGCACCGCCGTCATGTCCGCCGCTACCGCAGCCCGCGCTCAGGCCGCATCCACTGTGCCCGGCGGCCCCGCTGCCGGTGCCTCTACCGCCGGCACCTCCGCAACCGGCGGTTTCAGCGTCGCCTCTGCCGCCGGCGCATCCGGTGCCGTGACCTCGAACCTGCTGGCCGCAGCCGGCGTCGCCGTGCTCGTTGGTGGCGGTGCCACCGTGGCCACCAACCTGCTGAGCGACGACGAAGCCCTTTCGGACACCAACGCGCATTCCACCGCGCCCGCTCCGGAAGACAACCATTCCTCCCTCGATTCTTCCCACTTCGACGGCAATGGTCCCAAGCGCCCCGCGCACCCCGCCACGCCGCGCATCCACGACGCCGGCCCCACCAGCGGTACCTCGGCTCAGCCCCCGCTTGCCGACGCCCCCTCTTCTCCAACACCGCACCACCACACCTCCCCTTCGCAGACCACGAAAAAGCCCAGCGCGACGCACTCTCCTCACGCTGACCGTGCCCAGGCCCCTGCTGCTGATAATCGAGGCGGCCACCACAGCGAGCCCCGCGACAGTCACCACGGCGACAATTCCCACGCGATTTCTCGCGCCGCCTCCGCCGCCGCTGCTGCCGCCAGTGCCGCAGCCGACAACGTCGACTCAGCCCGAACCTCAGCCCCGGCACCGGTACCGGCAACGCCTCAAACCACGTCTGCCGCGTCGCCATCCTCCAGCTCGGCGCCCGCACCCCAGATAGCGGCCAAGGCGCCGACCGCAACCTCCTCGTCCTCCCAGTCTGCAGAACCTTCCCAGACCACGGAGACCACGAAGAGCACGACATCTGCGGAGCCTTCCTCTGAGGCATCCTCGCCTGCCGAGCCGTCCGATCTGCCGACCTCAAGCACGTCTACCTCGGAAAAGACAACTTCCAAGAAAACGACAGCTGAAACTACCACCGCAACCTCGACAGAAAAGCAGACCGCAGAACCTTCCAGCTCCGCCACCAGTTCTGCCACGAGCGAGCCAACGTCTAAGCCGACCCAGGCTGCAGACTCGTCTACGTCTACCTCTACCTCTGCGTCCTCTACGTCCACTTCGGCACAGCCCGAGCCCGAATCTTCAGAGCCTGCGTCCTCGGATTCAAAGCCCTCGGAGTCGACCGCACCTACCACGACGTCTCCGTTGCTGACCTCGGAGTCCGAGCCTGAGCCTAAGCCGGTGCCGGTTACCACCGCGCCAAGCACCACTATCGCAGGTTCCGAGCTCGAGCCGACGCCAGAGCCGGAGACTACTGCTCCTACGACGACGATCCCTGGCTCAGAAATCGACCCCACCCCCGAACCAGAGATCACTGTAGAGCTCGAACCGGAGGTGCCGCTGGTACCGTCCGAGCCGGAAGAGCCGGAAGAACCGGAGAAACCGGCAGAGCCAGCAGAGCCCGCAGAGCCGGAAGCACCGGGGCGACCTGAGGAGCCCGAAGAGCCAACGACTCCGCCGAAGGTCATTGTCGTCGTGGAAAATTAAGCGGCGCGCCCTGTCCCCCTGCACGAAATGCGGGATACTACACTGAGTTTAATGAACAACACACCTGGCTCCTCCCCGCAGCACACGCCGGCGTCGGCCCCAGCGCCGTCGCCCGCGACGGTGGCTTCGCGCCACGCGGCCAGGTCCACAGCGCCCAAACCGGGCACAGAACAGCGACGTACCCGGCCGCGCCGCGCAGTGCGACCGTCCGGCGAACCGGACGCCGCAAAGCCCAAGCCAAAACCGAAGCCGAAGCCGCACCCACCTGCCCGTCACGAGCGACCTGCCGCGCCGGAGGCGGCTCACCAAAAGCCACAGCAGCAGCAAGCCGACTCATCCACCGATGCGGCTGACTACCCGTACGTGGCGCTGACCCTACAGACCACCGGCATCCACCCCAGCACTGGGCGCATCGTGACTATCGACGCCGTTGCTTTCAACGACGCCGGCGAACAAGGCCAGCTCTTTCACGCCGTCCTTAAACCCGATATCGATGCCGGGCCGCGCCACCTCCACGGGCTGAGCACCACCGATATTGAGCAGGCACCAGCTTTTGGCAAGATCCTTAAATCGCTGGACAAGCTTATCGACGGCCGCACGCTCATCGTCCACGATCTCCCCTATACCTGGGGCTTTCTCGTCGCCGAGGCCCGCCGCGCCATGATGGCCGCCGCCCGCCAAAACCGGGCGCGCAACCGCGGCCGCAACAAGGGTCGCCGGCGGCGCCAAAAGGTCGGCCACGTCCCCACACCGGTGCGCATTATCGATACCTTGGCCACCTCCTATGCGCAGCAGGTGCGGGCAAATGATGTGCGGCTGGGGGGCGTCGCCAAGCAGAGCGGCCTAGACGCCACGCCGCAGGCCTCCGTGGAGCGAGCCGCCCGCCCCGAGCCGGAAACGTCGCGCGAGGACACCGAGCTGCTCATCGCGCTCTACCGCAAGCAAGAAGGCGGCACGGTGCGCAGCTATGCACCGGAGGACGTGCGCGCCGATCGCTTCGGCCTGCAACGCTCCCACGTGCGCGTCGACGCCGCCGAGGCCCCCGTCCAGCACCACAACCCCGGCAAATACGAACCGGGCAAGGAGCTGCGCCGCGGCATGGAAATCGTGGTCGCACCGGAAATCCTCGAGGACCCGGACACCATCATCGCCGCGCTCATGCGCGAGGAGCTCAACTATTCCGAGAAGCTTACCCGCGAGTCCTCGCTGGTCGTCTGCAATGTCACCACGGATCTGGTGGGAAAGCCCATGCATGCCCATCGCAAGGGCATCCCGCTGATGTCGGACGCGGCGTTTCTTGACGCCCTCACGCGCATCGAAGACGCCGAGCCCGAACCCGAATCCGCTAAGCCTGCGCCGCGCGCCCAACGCTCGCCGCAGCACAACAAAAAGGGCGGCGGGAAGAACAACAAGCGGCGCCGGCGCCGCGGCGGCCGCGGTGGTCGCGGCAGAGGCCGCCGAAATTCTGGCGGCTCGGCGGCGAAAAAGAACGACTAAGCCGCCCGCCCGACTACCCTAGGGGACATGAGTTTTAGAGTCCCGGGTGCGCTGAAAAAGTTGCGCACCACCACCGCCACTACCGCCGCGAAGCTGGCCACCACCGCTTCCCGCGCCACCGGCCGTGGCGCCGGCGGAATGATCGGTGGTCTAATCGCCAATGCCATTGACCCTTCCATCATGACCAACCTGGGCGGTGGGCGCCCGGCCGTGCTGGTTACCGGCACCAACGGCAAGTCCACCACCACCCGCATGTTGGCCGCCGCGGTCCGCGCCGAGCACACCGTAGCCACCAACGACGGCGGCGACAACATGGACGCCGGCATCATCTCCGCGCTCATGGCCGGCAAAGACGCCTCGCACCTGGTCCTCGAGGTGGACGAGCTCCACGTGCCCCACGTGGCCGATAACCTCAACCCGCAGGCGCTGGTTCTGCTCAACCTCACCCGCGACCAGTTGGACCGCGTGGGCGAAATCAACAAGATTGAGCGCGCGCTGCGCGGCGCCGTGGAGGCTCACCCAGACATGCTCGTCATCGCCAATTGCGACGACGTGCTCATGACCTCCGTGGCCTATGACGCCAAGAATGTCATTTGGGTCTCGGCCGGTGCCGGCTGGCTCGGCGATTCCGTCACCTGCCCGCGCACCGGCGGGCACGTCGTGCGCACCGAGGATGACTGGTACGCCGTTAAGCCGCTTGCCGACGGCCGCGAATTCCGCCGGCCGCAGCCTACCTGGGGCGTCGATAAGCATGGCATCATCACCCCGACCGCCAAGCGCCCGCTGAACCTGGCGCTGCCCGGCCGCGCGAACCGGGGCAACGCCGCCCAAGCCATCGCCGCGGCCGTGCAGGGCTTCGGTGTGGACCTCGATAAGGCCATTGCGGCCGCCGAGGGCATCGACGACGTCGCCGGCCGCTACTCCACTATTCACTGGAAGGGCCGCGAAATTCGCCTGCTGCTGGCCAAGAACCCGGCCGGCTGGCAAGAAGCGCTGTCCATGGTGGATCGCAGCGCCGATGGCCTGGTCATCGCCACCAACGGCCAGGTGGCCGATGGCATCGACATGTCCTGGCTGTGGGACGTGAAATTCGAAGGCTTCAATGGCTTAAGCGTCAAGGCCGCCGGCGAGCGCGGCACCGATCTGGCCGTGCGCCTGGTCTACGCCGATATCTCCCACGAGCTCATTCCAGACCCGATGGACGCGCTCGCCGCCTGCCCGGAGGGCCGCATCGAGGTCCTCGCCAACTACACCGCCTTCCGCGATTTGAAAAAGGCGCTTTCCAAGGAGGCCACCAATGCTTAATATCGGCCTAGTGCTTCCCGACGTCCTCGGTACCTACGGCGACGACGGCAACGCCCTCGTCCTGCGCCAGCGCGCCCGCATGCGCGGCCTGCAAGCGGAGATTCACCCCATCCGCTTGGGCGAGCCCGTGCCCGAAACGCTGGATATCTACACCCTCGGCGGCGGTGAAGATACCGCACAGATCCTGGCCGCGGACCACCTGATTTCCGATGGCGGCCTCACCCGCGCCGCTAACGCCGGCCGCCCCGTCTTTGCCATTTGCGCCGGCCTGCAGGTCCTCGGCGAATCCTTCCGCGCCTCCGGCCGCATCGTCGACGGCGTCGGGCTGATCGACGCCACCACGGCCGGCATGCAGGACCGCGCCATTGGCGAGGTAGCCTCCGAGCCCACCCGCGCCGGAGTCACCGCGGACCTCACCGAGCCGCTGACCGGCTTCGAAAACCACCTAGGTGCCACCATTCTCGGCCCGTCTGCGCAGCCGCTCGGCACGCTCACCCGCGGCAATGGCAACGCCGACCAGGCTGCCACCGCCGATCTCAGCGACGGCTCCGCCCAGCGCACCTACGAAGGCGCCGTCCAAGGCAGCGTCATCGCCACCTATATGCACGGCCCGGCGCTGGCCCGAAACCCGCAGCTGGCCGATCTCCTCCTCGCCCAAGCGATGGGTGTGGCCCTCGCGGACCTCGAGCCGATTGAGATCCCGGCCGTCGACCGCCTGCGCGTCGAACGTTTTAACGCCTCCGAGCCCCCGCGCTCCCAAAGATAGGCCCACACCTGTGGATAACTTCGCCCGGCGGCCCCACAACCCCCGAGTTATCCACAGGCTCAGCCGCTTCCCCTTGTAGGCGCGTGCCCCCGCCCATAGGCTGCGGGGCATGACGTTATTGGAGCAGCTGGGCGACATCGCTAAGCGCGGCGTGGAACTTCTCGAAGAGGCCCACGCCGCCTCCAGCCTGCCCCTGCCCGCGGACCAAGCGCGCACCGTGCGCCGCACCGCCGCGGCCTTCCTCTCGCCCACCAGCCACTCGCGCTATCAATCCCGCGCCCTGGCCGCCGCGCGCCGCAACCAACACAGCCTGGAAACCCTCGCGCTCATCGCCCGCCGCTCGCGCGGCATTTCTGACCCCACCAAGCGCTGGCAATTCCGCGAGAAGCTATGCGCCACCGCCGGCACCACCGCGCAGGTCTCGCGCGCGGCGACGCGGCTGCTGCGCGAAATCAACCCGCCGCCCGAGCGCGAAGACGGCGGCCGCCGCATCATGCACGGCGAGAAAACCACCCTGAGTTTCACCGGCCCCGCCGCTCAAATGGCCGATATTTGGGCCGCCGCCAAATCCGACCCGCTGGCCTGGCTCACCGGTTCCCGCGCCGCCGCGCCCGCGACCGTGACCACCAATGTCCTCATCGAGCTGCCGGATTACCTGAAAATCCTGGCCGGCGACGGCGACGACATCCGCCTCGCCATGACCAATGGCGCGACCATCACCGGCGCCGAACTCGTCCGCCGCACCCTAGCCGGCGCCGGCCTCTTCACGCTCATCCACCCCGAGCGCGGCCCCGTCAATCTCTACCGCACCCGGCAGGCCTCCGCGAAGCAGCGCCGCATGCTCGAGGCCGAAGGCGCCCGGTGCGCCTGGCCCGCTTGCCGACGCCCCGCCGCCGAATGCCAAGCCCACCACCTCCTCGAATACTCTCGCGGCGGCCTCACCCACCCCGAAAACATGACGCTGCTGTGCCCGTATCACAACTCCATCAACGGCCTGCCGGGCCGCGGCCGCATGGCCCGCGTCAATGGCCGAATCGCCTGGCTTCCGCCCGCCAGCCGGCACAACGCTTCGCCAAGCAGCATGCATAGCGGCCACAGCGGTTTACACAGCAGCGCAGATAACGGGACGGCAAGCAAAGCACACGGGCCGCCAATGTTCACCGGCCGCGGGCGAACCGGGCCCACGGCCGCCGTCCCCTAGCCCGCGCTAAATGGTCAGGCGGCCAGAGAGCGCGCGGGACAAGGTGAGCTCGTCCACGAACTCCAGATCGCCTCCGAGCGGCATGCCGGAGGCCAATCTGGTGATCTTCAAATCAGGGAAGTCGCGCAGCAACCGCACCAGGTATGCGGCGGTGGCTTCGCCCTCCGTATTGGGGTCGGTGGCGAGGATGACTTCGTGGATGGTGGGGGTGGCGTCGTAAAGCGGGGCTTCAGGGGTGGAATCCGCCAGCTCGCGATCCGGCAGCACGCCACCCAGGCGCTGTAGCAGCGTGGAAATATTCAAATCGCGCGGGCCCACATTCGCCAGTGGATCTAGCGCGCCACCCAAGACGTGGTAGCGGCCCTCATACTCGCCGGTGCGCTCGATGACCTGGATATCCTTCGGCTCTTCCACCACGCAAATGGTCGAGGCGTCGCGCTGCGAGTTAATGCAGATGCGGCAGACATCCTCGCGGGAAATATTGCAGCAGATGCGGCAGAAAGTCACGCCATCGCGCACCGCACCCAATGCGTTCTGCAGCCGCTCGATGTCCTCAGGCTCCATGTGCAAAACGTGAAACGCGATGCGCTGCGCCGACTTCGGGCCGATGCCCGGCAGGCGCGAAAACTCGTCGATGAGGTCTTGCAGAGGTCCTTCAAACATCAATTACTCCCAAAATCAGCAAAAGGCCGCGGCCCCAACGCGGGGCAACGGCCTTTTATCGTATCGTGCGGGCTACTGGTTGCCGCCGAAGACATCCTCAAAAGACGGGCCACCCTGGCCGCCCATGCCCTGGGACAGCGGGCCAATCTTCTCCTGTGCCAGGCGGCCGGCCGCAGCGTGGGCCTCCTTGAACGCACCCATGACCAGGTCCTGCAGGGTATCGACGTCCTCCGGGTCCACGACGGACTTATCGATCTGCAGGTCCACGAGCTCGGCGCCGCCGGTCATGGTCACCTTAACCAGGCCGTTGCCCGCTTGGCCCTCGACGTTGGTGGCGAGGATTTCTTCCTGCGCCTTCTGCAGGTCTGCCTGCACCTGCGCGGCCTGCGCGATGAGATCGTTCATGTCATTTGCCTGCTGCATTGGGTCTTGGTCAGCCATGTTGTTTCCTTTCTAATTCAACTGTAAATTTCGCTACCGCCCGAGTGTACCGTGCTCGCTGGGTTAGGCACGCCGGGCGCCCAGCTCGCGCTCCAGCAGCTCCATAGCTACCTCGGTAGCGCTGCGATGATCCATCTCGCCGGTCGACTGCGCGGCCTCCATCATGTCGCGCTCTTCGTCATCGCGGGTATAGGCCGGCGGCTCCTCGGGCGGAGCGGCAAAATCCGGCTCAGGCTCGGGCGGCAGCGGCACGCCGTTGCTGAACTGTGATTCATCGCGCTGCTTGGCAGCCTGCGTCGCCCGTGCGATGCGCGAGCGCCACCCGGGCGCGCTTTCCGGTCTACTCTCCGCCTCCTGGTCGTCGGCAGGCTCGCGCGCCGGCTGATTCGGCGTCCACGCTTCCTTGCGCTGCGGCGGCCGCGGGGCATCGAAACCGGCGGTCTTCGGGTCGGTACCCACCACACAGGTCACGGCCACATCGCGCTGGAACTCCTCCTTGAGCACCTCCACGATGACGGCGTTATTGGCGGGCGCGTTGATGCGCTCGGCCAGCGCGCCGGTGGTGTGCCCCAGCGTCAGGGTGCCATCGCGGAAGCCAAGCACGCGGGCTTCGGCCAGCATGATTTCAGCCACCTTATTCCGCTTTCCGACGCTCCCCCTCAACGCCACCCATTTCTCCCTCACGGCCTCTGCGAAGTCGCCCGCCGGCTCTTCCGCCGCCTGCGGCTGCGCCATTTCCGACGCCTTCTCTGCGCCAGATTCCGGCTTGGTTTCCTGGGCAGATTCCTCTGCACGGGCCGGCACGGGCTTCTCCAGTGGCTCGCGATGCTTCTCCTGAGCCGGCGCTGAGTGCGGTGCCTCGCTCTGCGCCGACTGCGCCGATTGTTGCTCGGGCACCTTTGCCTGCGGGATTTGCCGCTCACGCTGCCACGGGTCCCCAGCCTCTTGCTGCTGCGATTGCGGCTCTTGGCCCTGAGGCTTCTGCGTGCTTTGCGCCTCGGCGGCCGGCTGCTCGGATTGCGCCTTCGGCTGCGCCTCCGGTTGCGATTCCGGTTGGGACGGGGCCTGCGGCTGCGGCTGAGCGGCCGGTGCAGAGGTTGGAGCAGAAGACGGGGCAGAAGCCTGCTGCTCCTGGGACTTGGCGCGGCGGCGAGCGATGATGGCAGCAGCAGCGGACTGGGGGTCTTGAGCACTGGCGACGGCAGAGTTGGCCGCGGGAGCACCGCCCGGGGTCGCAGGGCCAGCCGGCGCGGGCGAGACCGCGGCAGCGTTGGCAGCGGGGGCGGGAGCGGAAGCGGGAGCCGCTGCGGGTGCAGGCCCGGCAGCAGCCGGACCGGTGGACCCGATAAGCAGATGCGCGCACATGATTTCTAGCAGCAGGCGTGGTGAAGTCGCACCGGTGAGGTCGCTGATGCGGTCGTTGACCGTGGAGGCCAGGTAGGTCAGCTGCGGGCCGGAAAAGCGCTGCGCCTGGGCGGTGAGCACGGAGGCGCGGTCGGTGGGCGCGGAGACGAGGCCAGCATCGATGGCGCCGGGCACGGCCTGCAGAATCATCAGATCACGCAAACGGTCGAGCAAATCGACGGCGAAGCGGCGCGGGTCGTGTCCGGCCTCGATGACGTGGTCGACCATCGCGAAGAGGCCGGGTTTGTCTTGGTTGGCGAGGGTTTCGATGGCGTCGTCAAGCAGCGAGACATCGGTGACGCCCAACAGCGGCCGGGCAAGGTCGTAGGTCAGGCCATCGGGCCCGGCGCCGGCCAGCAGCTGGTCCAGGAGAGACAAAGTATCGCGCGGGGAACCGCCGCCCGCCTCAATGACCATGGGGTACACGGCGTCCTCAACATGTACGCCCTCGGCCGCAACGGTGCGCTGCAGCAGGCCCTTCATGGCCGGCGGGGTCAGCAGGCGGAAGGGATAGTGGTGGGTACGCGAGCGAATGGTGCCGATGATCTTCTCCGGCTCCGTGGTCGCGAAGATGAAAATGACGTGCTCGGGCGGCTCCTCCACGACTTTGAGCAGTGCGTTCGCACCGGAGGGCGAGATCATATGCGCCTCGTCAATAATGAAGATGCGGTAGCGCGATTCGGCCGGCGCGTAGTAGGCGCGATCGCGCAGCTCGCGCATGTCCTCCACGCCGTTGTGCGAGGCGGCGTCGAGCTCCGTCACGTCCAGGTTGCCAGGGCCTCCGGGGGCGAGGGAGACGCAGGAATCGCACTTGCCGCACGGCGTCGAGGTCGGCCCGTGCTCGCAATTGAGCGAGCGGGCCATAATCCGCGCCGAGGAGGTCTTGCCGCAGCCGCGCGGGCCGGAAAAGAGGTAGGCGTGGTTGATGCGCCCTGCATCAAGGGCGGCGGAAAGCGGCGTGGTGACCTGCTCTTGGCCCACGACCTCCGCGAACGTTGCTGGACGATATTTCCGGTATAAAGCCACGGTTAGCCAGTCTACCGGCTAACCCTCGCGCGACCAGTCCAGCAGGTCAATGCCCTGCTCGGCCACCGCCGCCTGCAGCTTGCCGACGCCCTCTTCTACCCCAAACGCATATTCCGAATCCGTCAGCATGACCAGCTGCAAGATGAGGGTCAGGCGGCCCTCCTCGCGAAACTGCGGGGTCTGCCCGCCCCACAGGTACGGCGCGATGAAGAGCCCATGGTGCACGGTGACGTCAGGGACATCGAGGAGGGACGGCAGCATCACGCCCGGCTGCGCCGGCAGCAGGCCGCCGGCCTTTTCGAAGGTGTCAGCCGCAGCGTTGATGGCGGCGGCCACCTCGGGCTGCCCGGTGCGCGCCACCGTGAGCAGCTCGCAGCGCACGTCGGTGCCGTCGTCCTGGCTCTGTAGGCCGGTGTCGGTGGCGTTGAAGGTGGTGGTGAGGGCGAGCGATTGGGCGTCGGCAAGCGAGGCAAGGCCTAGCCGGCGCTCATCCACGTAGCGGAACTCCAGCGGCGCCGGGATAATCTCGCTCAGCCACAGGGCAGACTCGTCGGCGTTGATTTTAGGCCCCCAGCTTCTCCACGGCGGCGAGCAGGACGCAGGTGGCAACGCCGTCCATCGCGGCTTCGACCTCCTCCTGCGGCGGCAGGGTTGGGGCGAGGCGGATATTGCGGTCATTGTCGTCCTGGCCATAGGGGAAGGCCGATCCGGCCTGGGTGAGCAGGATGCCGGCATCGCGCGCGAGCTCCCAGACGCGGTTGGCGGTGCCGTCGACGACGTCGAGGGAGATGAAGTAGCCGCCCTTCGGGTTGGTCCACTGCGCCACCTCGTACTCGCCGAGGCGCTTTTCTAGGATGCGCAGCACGGCATCGAACTTAGGCTTGATCAGCGCGGCATGGCGGCGCATCACCGCGCGCACGCCCTCGGCAGAGCCGAAGAACTCGTGGTGCGCCAGCTGGTTAATCTTATTGGGGCCGATGCCGCGGATGCCGGCGTGCTCCAGGTACCACTCGAGGTTGTCCTCCGAGGTCCCGAAGAAACCCACGCCCGCGCCCGCGAAGGTGATCTTCGAGGTAGAAGACATGGCCCAGAAGCGGTTCGGGTTGCCTTCTTCCGCAGCGATATCCAGAATCGGCAGGATTTCCGGGAAGTCCTCGGTCAGGGTGTGCACCGCGTAGGCGTTATCCCACACGATGCGGAAATCCGGCGCGCCGGCCTGCATCCGCGCAAGGCGGCGGGCCTTGTCTTCAGAAATCACGGCGCCGGTGGGGTTAGCGAACATCGGCACTACCCACATGCCCTTGACCGCCGGATCCGCCACCAGCTTTTCGACGGCCTCTACATCCGGCCCGTCCTCCTCCATTGGCACCGTGACCAGCTCGAAGCCGAATTGCTCCGTGATGGCAAAGTGACGGTCGTAGCCCGGCACCGGGCAGATCCACTTGAGCTTTTCTTCCTTGCTCCACGGCTGTGCGGAATCATTGGTGCCGAAGAGAAAGGCCCAAGAAATCAGGTCGAACATGATGTTCAGCGAGGACGAGTCTGCGGCAATCAGCAGCTCTGGGTCCATGTTGGTCAGCTTGCCCCAGATATCGCGCAGTTCTTTGATGCCCTTTTGGTTGCCGTAGTTACGCAGGTCGTTTCCGGCCGCATCGGTGTAATGGCCCGGGCCGGGCAGCGCCAGCAAATCATTGGAGAGGTCCAGCTGTGCCTTGGCCGGCTTTCCGCGGGTCAGGTCCAATTTCAGGCCCTTAGCCTTAAGGTCCTCGTAGTCCTTACGGACTTGGGCGGCGAGCTCCGCGAGTTCGGACGATTCCAAAGTAAGAAGCGACATGCGTATGTCTACCTTCCATGTATAGGGCGACTTTTAGCCCCCAATAGTAACGCACGCCATACAAAAAGGGGACCCCGCGCACCCGCCAGAGCCTCCTGACCCTTGCTGCATTCCTGCCCTGGGGGAGTTCAGAGGATGGACGCCACGCGGAATCCTGTCCCATACTTTAACGCCCGCGCGCCGGTTTAGCCAAATGGGACTCCGGATGCACGGGCCGCCACCACCCACCGGCGCGCGGGCCAAGGACCATTCGACGGATAACGGCTTAAGATCGCCGAAAATGGGCCCTGACCTGGCGATTGGTAAAATAATTGCCACGGCTGCTAATGTTTCTTCTCGGAGGATTCGACTAGCGGCCTATGTCACACGCCTGGAACGCGTGCGGGGTTCACGCCCCTCGTGGGTTCAAATCCCACATCCTCCGCCA
>CALLKG010000067.1:0-24860 GCA_938008395.1 Corynebacterium tuberculostearicum | reverse complement strand
TGGGCGGGTCGATGCCGGCCGCCTTCGCGCACGATTCCGTTATTGGCGGTTCGGTCAAAGACGGCGACCAACTCGACGAGTTTCCGAAGGAAATCACCCTCGAGTTTTCTGGTATCCCCAAAGAAGACTTCAATACCTTTGCCGTGACCAACGCGGATACTGGTGAGAAACTCTTTAGCCAGGAACCAAAGCTCCATGAGCGGGATCTCACCATTGAAACCCCAGCGGATATCCATCCTGGGCCGGGTAATTACCAGGTGGGTTTCCAGATCACGTCTTCGGATGGACACGCTACCCGCGGGGGAGTGGAATTCTCCGTCAAGGGTGACGCGACCGAGGGAACCGAGGCGGCTGAAGCTGATTCTGCGTCCGAGGATGGGGATGAGGGCCTACCGACCGCGCTGAAAATCATCCTGGGGGTGGGCGGCGTTTTGGCGATTGCCGCAGTAGTTGCCCTATTTATGGCCAAGTCTCGTCGCATTGATTCGGAAGGTGAAAAATAATGTCTAAGATTTCTAACATTGCCCTTGTGGGCTTGACAGTGGCCGGCCTCGCCCTGGCAGGTTGCTCCCCACAGAACCAAAATGACTCCACCGAGTCGAAGGCGGATGCCACCACCAGCGCTGCGGAGAAGTCCTCCTCCGCCGCAGCCGAGGACCTGACCTTCGAAGATGCCGTCGTGCGCGCCAATGAGGACAAGGACATGACTGCCATTTTTGGCACCTTGGTGAACCACACCGATAAGGACATTGCCATCACCGGATTTTCCACCAGCCTTAACGCCAAGGTGAATCAGATCCATGAGACTGTCGACGGCAAGATGCAAGAAATGTCGAGCCCGTTGGTAGTTAAAGCCGGCGAGTCCCACGAACTGGCACCAGGCGGTGACCACTTCATGCTCATGGAAATGGAAAACCACATCGCTCCCGGCGAATCCCTTGACCTCACGGTGAAACTGGAAGGCGGCGAAGAGCTCGATCTGGGCGAGATTCAAACGCGCAGCATGCCCGCGGGCGATGAGGACTATGGCGATATGGAAGGCCACGATATGTCCCACATGGAGCACGGGGATATGGAGCACAACATGAAGGGCCACGACCACTAGTCATGTCGGAATTCAGCAGAAGGGGATTTCTTACCGGCGCTGCGGTATCGACTAGCGCCTTCGCGTTGGCAGGCTGCAATAACCAGGGTTCTTCCCCGGGTGCTGAGGCCCAGGAGCAGCCTGCGCTTGCCGACGCCCTCGTGGCTTTCGACGGCGAGCATCAGGCGGGCATTGCTACTGCAGAGCAGGCGCACCTGAACCTGGTGGGGTTTGACCTTAAAAGGGGCGTCGACAAGCGGGGGTTTGCCAGCCTGATGAAATTGTGGACCGAGGACGCCCGGGCACTGTGTACGGGGGAGGCGCCGCTAGGCACCCTGGAGCCGGAAATGGTTGAACAGCCCGCCAACTTGACCATCACCTGTGGTCTAGGCCAGAAGGTTTTCTCCCTGCTCGGCGTGGAGAAACCACACTGGCTGGGAGATGTGCGTTCCTTTAAGCGTGATGAGCTGCAACGACAATGGGGACAAAGCGATATAGTCCTCCAGATTTGCTGCGATGATCCGCTGATGAACACTTATGCGCTGCGCCACATGGTGCGAGCCGGCGAACACTATGCCAGCGTGAAGTGGCTTCAGCAAGGATTTATTAATGCCTTTGGCAGCCACGAAAAGGGCGCTACCGCGCGCAATATGTTCGGGCAAAAGGACGGAACCGTTAATCCGCGCAGCGAGGAAGATTTTGCAGCCCAAGTGTGGATCGATGAAGGGCCGAAGTGGGCGCAAGGGGGAACGGCGATGGTAGTGCGTCGCATTCGCATGAACGTGGATACGTGGGAGAAGCTGGATCGCTCCTCCCGCGAAAATGCGGTGGGCCGCAAGCTTGACACCGGCGCCCCGCTTACCGGTGAAGAAGAATTTGATGCTGCAGATTTCGATACGGTAGATGACTACGGCTTGCCGGTAATTGATAAAAACTCGCACATGGCCGTGGCCGCGCCACCTGCTGATCATCCGGAGCAACGCATCCTGCGCCGGCCGTATAACTATGAGCTGGCCCCCGATGGCAAGGATGGGCAGCTTTCCAATATCGGCCAGGTTTTCATCTGCTACCAGCAGGATCCCACCAAGCAATTCGAGCCTATCCAGGCCCGTTTGGATAAATCTGACCTGATGAATGAGTGGCTGACTCATATTGGCTCCGCTATGTATTTCTGTCCGCCGGGCACCCTCGCTGCCGATGGGCGTGAATCATGGTGGGCAAAATCGCTCTGCGAGCATGCGGGGTTGTAGAATAGCTATCGGAAAATTTAAATAGCGGACGCGGCCAGGTATGCCGCCGACGCACGAGCGCATAAAGGAGCGCGATTATGGCGGAACTCATCCCCGCAGTACCGGTCAATTACGATTCCTTCACCGTGCCCGCCGGCCAGGCCGTGGGCGCAGCAATGCGAGAGCTCAACCTTCCCAATAAGGGCCCTGAGGCTGTCGTAGTCGTTCGCGGTGAGGACGGCACTCTTTTTGATTTGTCGCACACCCCAGACACGGAGTCCACCTTTACCCCGGTTGCCGCCAGCGAGGAAGACGGCCGCGCCGTCATCCGCCACTCCTGTGGCCACGTTATGGCCCAGGCCGTGCAGGCCGAATTCCCCGGCACTAAGCTGGGCATCGGCCCGGCCATTGAGAATGGCTTCTACTTCGATTTCCAGACCGCCGAGCCTTTCACGCCGGAAGATCTCAAGGCGATTGAAAAGCGCATGAAGAAGATCATCAAGGGCGGCCAGCGTTTCGAGCGCCACGTCTATGAATCCGCGGAGGAAGCGGAAAAGGCCCTCGCCGAGGAGCCTTTCAAGCTTGAGCTGGTCCAAGACAAGGGCAACGTTGACCCTGACTCCGACGAGGCCGCAGAAGTCGGTTCCGGCGATCTCACCCATTATGACAACATCAACCCGCGCACCGGGGACGTAGAGTGGTTCGATCTCTGCCGCGGACCGCACGTGCCGACCACCAAGTACATCCCGGCTTTCACCCTGACCCGTTCTTCTGCTGCCTACTGGCGCGGCGACCAGTCCAAGGCTGGCCTGCAGCGCATTTACGGCACCGCTTTTGAGTCCAAGGAGGCGCTGGAGGCCTACCAGACCATGGTGGAAGAGGCTGAAAAGCGCGACCACCGCCGCCTGGGTCAGGAACTAGATCTCTTCTCCTTCCCGGATGAGATTGGCTCCGGCTTCCCGGTATTCCACCCGAATGGCGCGACCGTGCGCATGGAGATGGAAAACCACTCTCGCAACCGCCACGTCCAGGCTGGGTACTCCTTTGTTAATACCCCGCATATCACCAAGGGTGACCTATTCAAGAAGTCTGGCCACCTGGACTTCTACGCCGACGGTATGTTCCCACCGATGCAGCTCGATGGCGAGTATGACGAAGAGGGCAATACCGTCAAGGAGCCGCAGGACTACTACGCCAAGCCTATGAACTGCCCGATGCACAACCTGATTTTTGCATCCCGTGGTCGTTCCTACCGCGAGCTCCCGCTGCGTCTATTTGAGTTCGGTACCGTCTACCGCTACGAAAAGTCTGGCGTGGTCCACGGCCTGACCCGTGCCCGCGGTTTTACCCAGGACGATGCCCACATTTACTGCACCGAAGAGCAGCTGGAAGAAGAGCTGACCAAGGTCCTCGACTTCATCATTTCCTTGCTGAAGGACTACGGCCTGTCTGACTTCTACCTGGAGCTTTCCACCAAGGACCCGAATAAGTTCGTCGGTTCCGATGAGATCTGGGAGCGCTCTACGTCTATCCTGCAGTCGGTCGCAGAAAAGTCCGGCTTGGAGCTGGTTCCGGATCCCGCAGGTGCAGCCTTCTACGGCCCGAAGATTTCTGTGCAGGCGCGCGACGCCATCGGCCGTACCTGGCAGATGTCTACCGTGCAGTTGGACTTCAACCTGCCGGAGCGCTTCGAGCTGGAATACACCGCGTCGGACGGCACTAAGAAGCGCCCAATCATGATTCACCGTGCGCTCTTCGGCTCCATCGAGCGATTCTTTGGCGTCCTGCTGGAGCACTACGCCGGTGCCTTCCCAGCATGGCTGGCACCGCACCAAGTGGTGGGCATTCCGGTGGCTGACGAATTCTCCCCGCACCTCGAAGAGGTTGCCGCCCAGCTGCGTCAGAAGGGTATCCGCGCCGATGTGGATACCTCTGATGACCGTATGCAGAAGAAGATTCGCAACCACACCACCGGTAAGGTTCCGTTCATGCTGGTGGCTGGCGCGCGCGACGTAGAAGCTGATGCCGTGTCCTTCCGCTTCCTCGACGGCACCCAGGTCAATGGTGTGCCGGTAAAGGAAGCTGTGGAGCTCATCGCCGCATGGGTAGCAGAGCGCAACAACGAGCAGCCGACCGAAGAGCTCATCAGTGCCCGACGCTAAAGAGACACACGAAACTGACAGCTCCGCCGTCGCTGAAAACCAAGCGGTGGCGGAGGCCGTCGTTGACTCAGGTGCTGGCGAGCCGGACCGTCTTGAGCGGTTATGGGCGCCTTATCGCATGGCCTATATTGCCAAGCGCTCTAAAGACCCCTTCGTGGAAGCCCCACAGCGCAGCGATGAGGACGGGCTCATTATTGCTCGCGGCAAGACCGTCTATGCATTGTTGAACCTGTTTCCGTACAACGCCGGGCACCTCATGGTGGTGCCGTATCGCAAGGAATCGCAGCTGGAGAACCTTACGCAAGAGGAATCTCAGGAGTTGATGGCCTTCGCGCAAAAGGCGGTTCGAGTGCTCAAACGAGTCTCACACCCAGAAGCCATCAACGTAGGACTCAACCTGGGTCGTGCTTCGGGCGGCTCGGTAGGAGACCACCTGCACCTGCATGTGGTGCCAAGGTGGCCCGGGGATAGTAACTTTATGACTGTCCTCGATGGGACTAAGGTATTACCGCAGCTTCTGCAGGATACGCGCCGCGTGCTGGCAGAAGGATGGCGCGAGATGGAAGAGGAGGATTCGCGTGCTTAGCGTGCATGGGCGAAAGCCCGCCGCCGTGGTGGTGGAACCTATAGCCAAGGCCTTTTTAAAGCTGGGCCTGACCCCGAATGTGGTCACGGTTGTGGGTACCATCGTCACCATTGCGATTTCGGTGATCCTTATTCCTACCGGCCACCTCTTTTTCGCTGCGGTCCTGTCCGGTCTCTTCGCCGCTTTCGACATGCTCGACGGCACCATGGCGCGCCTGAGCGGCAAGGCTACTGCCTTTGGTGCGACCTTGGATGCGTCCTGTGATCGCATCACCGATGGCGCATTGTTCAGTGCTATTGCATGGTGGCTGATTTATTCTGCGGATTCTTCCCGCATCACGGTCATTGCCTGCTTTGTCACCTTGGTATGTTCCCAGGTCATTTCCTATATCAAGGCTAGGGGAGAAGCGTCCGGATTCAAGATGGTCGGCGGCCTTATCGAGCGTCCCGAGCGGCTTATTTTGGCCCTGGGCGGCATCGGCCTCGAAGGCCTAGGAGTACCGCATGCCATTGAGGTTGCGCTGTGGATCTTGGCCGTGGGCTCCGTCTTTACCGTGTGCCAACGTATGGTTATCGCCGCCCGCCAGGAGCAGCAGTAGCTCATACTGCACCACCTAAAACCAGGAGGTTGTAACACCATGTGGGACAAAGAAGACCTCTCCGCGGCGGGTTACCTCGCGGGGTGGAAGGTGGTGCGCCGTCTGCCCGAGCCCATCGCGCGCACGCTTTTTCGCTGGGGTGCGGACTACGCAAGCGGCAACGGTCGCGGAATGGAGGGCTTGCGCCGCAACCTGGCGCGCGTGGTAGGCCCAGAAAACGTTACCCGCGCGTTGGTGCGCGATTCCGTGCGCTCCTATATGCGCTATTGGATGGAGGCCTTCCGCCTGCCAGCCATCCACGGTGATGCCGGGCTGCATGAGCGCTTGCTCAGTGGCTTGGAAGGCCTCGAGCATTTTGATGCTTCGGCTCAATCCGGGCGCGGCACCATTTTGGCGTTGCCGCATTCCGGGAATTGGGATATGGCGGGCGTCTTCCTCGTTGGCCATTATGGGCAGTTCACCACCGTTGCGGAGCGCCTTAAGCCCGCAGTGCTTTTCGACGCCTTCGTGGACTACCGCGAAACCCTTGGCTTTGAGGTTCTTCCCCTCACCGGCGGCGAAGCCTCGCCTTTTGCTCGCCTCAAAGAGGTGCTGGAAGCCGGTGGCGTGGTATGCCTGCTGGCTGAGCGCGACCTGACCCGAAGCGGTGTCACCGTGGATTTCATGGGGGAAGAGGCCAATATGGCCGCAGGCCCCGCGCAGCTTGCTATAGAGACCGGCGCCGCCCTGCACGTGGTGCACTCGTGGTTTGAAGGCGAGGGCTGGGGGCTCTCTGTGTCTCCTGAGCTCGAGGTAACGGATCTGCAGGAGACAACTCAGCGTATGGCCGATGGCTTCGCCGCCAATATCCGCCGCCACCCAGAGGATTGGCATATGCTGCAGCCGCAGTGGAATGTGGACATAGAGAGGCGTCGGCAAGCGCGGGCGGGCAAAGAAGCCCGCAATGCCCGCCACACCGGGCCATCGCAGGAAGGGGAGAGCTAGTGCGCATAGGAATCGTGTGCCCCTATTCCTTCGATGAACCAGGTGGAGTTCAAGCCCATATCCTTGATCTAGCCACAGTTTTCATTGAGCAAGGGCACCACGTTCAGGTCATTGGCCCCGCTGCGGAATCCACCCAGCTGCCAGATTTCGTAGTCAAGGGAGGGCCGGCTTTCCCCATCGCGTATAACGGTTCGGTGGCGCGCCTGTCCGTGGGACCCCACGTAACACGCAAGGTAAAGCAATTCATCAAGCAGGGCGACTTCGATGTCTTGCACATCCATGAGCCTAACTCCCCGAGCTTTTCCATGACCGCGCTGGCCGTGGCCCAAGGCCCACTGGTGGCGACCTATCACGCCTCTGCATCGAGCTCCCTGGTGCTGACTCTGGCCAAACCATTCCTCGTTCCCTTCTTGGAAAAGATCCGCGGCGGCATCGCGGTATCCGATATGGCGCGGCGGTGGCAGGTGGAGCAATTGGGCGGCGACCCGGTGCTCATTCCCAACGGCGTGGATACATCGGTCTACGCGCAGGCTCGGCGCCGCAGCCCGGCCAAAGCCCCCGGCGATCCCTTGGAAGTTGTCTTCTTGGGACGGTTGGATGAACCGCGCAAGGGCCTCGATATCCTGCTGAGCGCGCTGCGCCAAGTACACCACGATATCCGCGTGACCATCATGGGCGGCGGCCGCGCCCGCGAGGTTGAGGGCGTGGATTTTGTCGGCCGGGTCAGTGACGCCGAAAAGGCAGAAATCCTGGGCCGTGCCGATGTCTACGTGGCCCCAAATACTGGTGGCGAAAGCTTCGGAATCGTGCTCGTAGAGGCTATGGCGGCCGGCGCGGCTGTTGTTGCTTCTGACCTCGAGGCTTTCCGTGCGGTGTGCAATGCCGATTCCGACGAGGTTGCCGGCGCACTCTTTCGCAATAAAGACAGCGAGGATCTGGCACGCGTCCTCAACGAGGTGCTCGATGATGCCGAGTATCGGGCCCAGTTGGTGCGCAATGGCGTCCAACGCGCCAGCACCTATGACTGGGACCATGTAGCGGCGGCCGTGATGCAGGTCTACGAGACTGTCCAAGACGGTACCAAGGTGAGGGTAAAGCGTTGATGGCCATTGAAATTGCCCTATTCCTCTTCCTACTTATCATCGTAGGTTTGTGGGCACTTTTTACCGCCCAGCGGCTTAACTCGCTGCACATCCGCACTGATGCCTCGCTTGCCCAGCTGCAGGCGGCACTCGACCGCAGGGCAGCGGTAACAGCGGCGGTCGCACCATCGCTTGCGGCGCTAGCTCAGCGAGCAGAGTCTACCGAGCTCTATCAAGGTCACTTTGAACCGCGCACGATGGCCGAGCGGGAACTATCTGCCGCCATCGTGCGGGAGTTTCCCGCGGACCGTCGCCCTGCCGCGCTTGCCGACGCCGAGGGCCGCATCCAACTTGCCCACCGCTTCTACAACGAGGCGGTCAGCGACACTCGCGCGCTGCGCCTGCGCCCTGCGGTACGGCTCTTTCATCTGGGCGGCACCGCAAAATTACCGGAATATTTTGACTATATGCTGGCCGAGTAGCCAGCAGGTCTACCTCAAGATTTAGGAGGCAAGTGCGTGCCGGCCGCGTCGGCGACGGAATACCGGCTTCGCCTCGGTGCTAGCGGCCGAGTCTTCCTCCGGGGCGTTAGGCGCTTGCTGCTGCATCTGCGCCCGCTCGATCTTTGAAGCCAACGCCACCTCGACTGCAAACCAGACAAGTCCGATGATGGCCATGACAACGATGAGGATATTGCGGGCTACCAATAGGTAGACGGCGAACATGTTCTCGCCCACGTGGTTCCAGATGTAGTCATAGTTGAATGGGTAGACCAAGGTGCCCAGCACGGCGGCGATAATGGTGCAGGACGCTAACAAGGCTTGGAATATCCGCACGGAGGCGAATCCTTGCGGCAGGCGCTGGCGGATCACCACGGCAAGTAAGGGGCCCAGCCAGACGATGTATTGCGGGGAGAAAACCTTATTGGTCGCAATGAGCAGTAGGACCATGACGGTAAAAAACGCCATGGTTGTGCGGGTGGTCCACCCGCCGGCACACAGCCGGTACAGCGCCCAGCCCACTGCGAAAACGAGCATGGCAATGGTGGCAATCGTGCTCCACGTCATTGCGGTATCTACGCCAGGCCCGGAAATCTCAAAGCTCTTGGACGGCGCGTAGCCCAGGTGCCAGCGCCCTGGAGTGCGATGTGCCTGCAACAACAGGAACGTCGCCGGGATGGACTCCAACTGGAGACCGCGCACGCCCTGATAATTCAGCGGTGAAAGCAGGCGGTCGGTACCGGAGGCGGCAATCGTGACGGTGCAGACCGCGACGATGGTGCAGAAGAAGGCAAGGAGGCGCTGCCAGGTTGCGGATCTGTTGAAGCGGCCCACTAAGCCGGCAGCGAGGACTCCCGGCCAAAGCTTCATCGTGGTGGCAAAGCCCAGTACCGCCGAGGCGATGAGCGGGCGGGTAGCTAGAAGGGCAGCTGCCCCGGCCACGGCTAGGGCGGGAAATATATCGAGACGCCACACAAAGGTGTGGCCAGCTGCGGTGCCGAAAAGAACCCAGAACCAGGCGGCCTGGAAACTGCGCGGTTGAGTCGGGTGGTGGCGCAGGAGGAGGGCTAAAAAGGCGGCGTCAACAAGCAGGGTCATGATGGTGAAGCCGATATAGAATGCGGTGATATTCTCACCGGTCAGCCAGCCCAAGACCACCGTGGGCCAGGTGCCCGAGTGAGGGTATTCGGTCATCATCGTCGGGTCGTCGCCAAAGAGTCCGGCAAAATAGTATGCGACATCGCCCCTGGGATTGTGGTCAATCTTGAGTAGGTAAATAAGGACCAGGCGGGCGATGACCCACCCAATCCATACTGCTGGAACAGAAGCGATGCGTTTCACTAGAAAGACTTTATTCAATGCGCGCCAGCTTCGGTAGCGGACATAGTTTCTTCTAGAAAATTCCTCCACTTTTGCGCCCAGAAGTGGGGGACGGATTTGAAAAGGAAACTGACGGCTCGTTTAGTGAGTAGTGTGGACGGCAAACGCTGGGAGACGTGACGTAGGACATAGGGAGTGTGCAGATGGCATCCATTCGCGAGATTCTGGCCGTCGAGGAAACGAATTTGGCCGATGTGTTTAGAGGCCCTGCTGTGGAGTCGCGGATTGAGCGTACCTTCGGCGGACAGATTGCTGCTCAAGCAGTGGCCGCAGCCCAGTGCACTGTGTCCGGCAAAGACATCCACTCCCTGCATGGCTACTTTGTAGGCCCTGGCGATGCGAGCCAACCAATTGAGATCCGGGTCGAACGCATTCGGGAGGGGAAATCATTCGCCAACCGGCAGGTACGCGTCTACCAGGGTGACGTGCTCCTTTTTACTCTTATGGCTAGTTTCCATCGCGACGGGGATCGCGGCCCGCAGCATCAGGATCCTGCGCCAGAGGTGCCAGGGCCCGAGGAAGCAGCTCGGATGGGCGGCGGAGCCCCGTACTCAACCCGGATCATCCTCAAAGAGTGGGAGGAGTGGGATATTCGCCTCGTACCAGAAGAAGGCCGCGATCCGGTGGCTGCAGAGCGCACCGGCGCCGGCTATCGGCATATCTGGTTCCGCAACACAGGTCATCTCCCAGCGGATTCAGCCTTTCACCGTGCCGCGCTGACCTATATGTCTGATATGACGCTGATTCGCTCCGCTCTTATTCCGCATCAGGGAGAAAAAGTGCAATTGGCCAGCCTTGATCATGCGATATGGTTCCTGCGCCCCTTCCGCGTGGATGAGTGGTTGCTGTATGAGCAGGTATCACCCACAGCGTCGAATGCTACGGCGGTTGCGCGTGGCAAGATTTTTACAAAGCAGGGTGAATTGGTGGCGTTGGTGAACCAAGAGGGGCTTACGCGTTACTTAGATGAAAATTTGGGCAGCGGCTCTGCCCATGGCAATTGGCACAATGTATAAGAACGTCCCGCTTATAAGGGGGTCGCTTTCACGCATTCGTGCAGCACACGTATAATTGCCACCAGTTTCAGCACCCGATTAGAAAGGGACTACATGTCAGGCCACTCGAAATGGGCAACTACCAAGCATAAGAAGGCTGCCAACGATGCCAAGCGTGGCAAGGAATTTGCCAAGCTGATCAAGAACATCGAAGTGGCGGCTCGTACCGGCGGTGGTGACCCAGCGGCTAACCCAACGCTTGATGACATGATCAAGAAGGCCAAGAAGGCCTCCGTCCCCAATGACAACATTGAGCGTGCTCGCAAGCGTGGTTCCGGTGAAGAAGCCGGCGGCGCCGATTGGGAAACCATCATGTACGAGGGCTACGGCCCCAACGGCGTAGCCATGCTCATTGAGTGCCTTACGGATAACCGCAACCGTGCGGCAACCGACGTGCGCACTGCGATGTCCAAGAACGGCGGCAACCTGGGCGAGTCCGGCTCTGTGGCCTACATGTTCACCCGTACCGGCTACGTCTTGGTAGAAAAGGGCGAGCTGACGGAGGATGACGTCTTGATGGCCGTGCTGGAAGCAGGCGCGGAAGAGGTCAAGGACCAGGGCGAGAAGTTTGAGATTGTTTGCGCGCCGACGGACGTGCAGGCCGTGAAGGACGCGCTCAAGGACGCCGATATTCAGGTCGATGACTCCGACAATGACTTCCGTGCATCTGTCGAGGTACCGCTGGAGGCCAATGACGCCAAGAAGATTTTCCGCCTCATCGACGCCTTGGAAGACTCCGACGATGTGCAAAACGTCTACACCAATATGGATCTCTCCGATGAGGTTCTAGCCGAGCTGAACGAGGACTAACCACCTCGCCGCAAGGACGGCTCTTAGCGCCGGTAGCGCTCCGCGGATATTGTTCGCAGGAGGCGTTGCCGGCGCTTTTCCATGGGTGGACTGGATGCTACGCTTGTAGAACATCTGTGTGTAGTCCATAATGGGGCAGTAGGCGGTGCACAGTGGTGCCGACATGACAATGGGGGAGAGATGAACCTAGAAGGAATGCGCGTGATGGGAATTGACCCAGGCTTGACGCGCTGCGGACTTTCCGTGGTTCAGGCTGGTCGTGGCCGAGCAATCCTTCCCGTTTCTGTCGGCGTGGTGCGCACCCCTAGCGATAAGGACTTGACGGAGCGCCTCCTGCGCCTTTCGGTGGCGGCGAAAGAGTGGATGGATGACTATTCGCCAGATGTGGTTGCGATCGAGCGGGTCTTCGAACGCGGTCAGGTGTCCACAGTCATGCAAACGGCCCATGTAGTTGGTGTGCTGGTGCTAGCTGCCGCCGAACGCGATATTCCGGTCTACATGTACACCCCGTCCGAGGTGAAAAAGGCCATCTCTGGAAACGGGCGCGCAGATAAGAAGCAGATGACCACCATGATTACCCGTATTCTGGGATTGACTGAACCGCCCAAGCCTGCCGACGCCGCTGATGCTCTTGCGTTGGCAGTCTGCCACTGCTGGCGTGCCCCTGCCATTGTGCGGATGGACCATACCGGTCTCGGGCTTGGAGCTAAGACCAGCGGCGTTCGCGGCCAGGGCAAGAAGCGCTAGGGAATTTTACTGAGAGTGGAAGGATAGGAAGCCAATGATTGCTGCACTGCGTGGAGAGGTAATCCATATTGGACTCGACCATGGGGTTATCGACTGTGCAGGTGTGGGGTACAAATTTTTAGCTACCCCAAAAACTCTGGGCACCTTGCGTCGCGGGGAACAGGCTACGGTTCTGACTAACTTAGTGGTCAAAGAAGATTCTCTGACTCTCTATGGCTTTAGCGCTGATGAAGACCGCGAGATGTTCCACGTGCTGCAATCCGTGTCCGGCCTAGGGCCTAAACTTGCCTTGGCGGCGCTGTCGGTAATGGGGGCAGGGGAGCTTGCTGCGGCAATTGGTGGGGAAGATGTAAAGGCGCTGCAGTCTATCCCGGGCGTCGGCAAGCGTATGGCCCAACGCTTGGCGCTGGAGCTGAAAGATAAGGTAGCGGCCTTTGCGCCAAGCGAGGCCGCCGCCGCAGGCTCTGTTGATACTGCCGTCGCGCCGGCCGGTGGTGCCGTGGTAGAAAGCGTGACTGAGGCACTCATTGGCCTTGGGTTTACCGATAAGGGAGCGCGTCCCGTAGTGGAATCCGCTTACGCGGACAACCCCGATGCCGATACGTCCTCTCTCTTGCGCGCGGCGCTGGCGCAGCTGGGCAAGAAGAAATAACCGGCAGGAAGGCTGAAAATCATGTCCGATATTGAGCGCACCGAGTTCAATCTCCCTGAGGGCGTCGACGCGGCGCACACCACCCAACGCAATAGCGATGTGGATGCCACCGCACACTCCGAGGAGCATGATATTGAACGCTCCTTGCGTCCCAAGTCGCTCGAGGAGTTTATCGGCCAGCCGAAGGTGCGCGAGCAGCTCTCCCTTGTGCTCAAAGGCGCTAAGAACCGTGGTGTGACGCCCGACCACGTTTTGCTTTCGGGGCCGCCGGGCCTGGGCAAGACCACTATGGCGATGATTATTTCCCAGGAGCTGGGCACCTCGCTGCGTATGACTTCCGGGCCCGCTTTGGAGCGCGCCGGTGATTTGGCCGCAATGCTTTCTAACCTGATGGAAGGCGATGTCTTGTTCATCGATGAAATCCACCGTATTGCCCGGCCAGCAGAAGAAATGCTGTACATGGCAATGGAGGACTTCCGCATTGACGTCATTGTGGGCAAGGGGCCTGGCGCTACTTCCATTCCGCTAGAGATTCCGCCTTTTACCTTGGTTGGCGCGACCACGCGTGCCGGCATGCTCACGGGCCCATTGCGCGACCGCTTCGGTTTCACCGCGCAGATGGAGTACTACGACACGGCCGATCTCACCCAGGTGATCAAGCGCGCCGCCCACATCCTGGACGTGGACATTGACCACGATGCGGCGGTAGAAATTGGCTCTCGGTCGCGCGGAACCCCGCGTATTGCTAACCGTTTGCTGCGCCGCGTCCGAGACTATGCCGAGGTCAATG
The DNA here is from genome assembly GCA_938008395.1 of Corynebacterium tuberculostearicum. Classification (GTDB taxonomy): domain Bacteria; phylum Actinomycetota; class Actinomycetes; order Mycobacteriales; family Mycobacteriaceae; genus Corynebacterium; species Corynebacterium tuberculostearicum_L. The sequence goes on along the minus strand of CALLKG010000067.1, from coordinate 11,201 downwards.
GCACCGGCCTGATTGATCTCAGCGCGGCCCAGGGAGCGCTCGAAGTCTTTGACGTAGATGACATGGGACTTGACCGCCTCGACCGCGCGGTGCTCAATGCCTTGATTAAGGGACACGGCGGCGGACCGGTTGGCGTGAGCACGCTGGCCATCGCAGTGGGCGAGGAGCCCTCGACGGTCGAGGAGGTGTGTGAGCCTTACCTGGTGCGTGCCGGGATGGTTGCGCGCACTGGACGCGGCCGCGTAGCCACCGCTGCAGCATGGCGACACCTGGGGCTTACCCCGCCGGAGGGCGCGGCCGGGCTGTTTTAATTCAAGGGCTAGCCTGCTTGGCGACGCACCCTGGGGTTCCTGTGCGCACCGCCGTCTGGCACACTAGGGTGCTATGGAAATCATCATTCTCATCATTATTGGCATCCTCTTCGTCGTTCCCTCGTTTATGGCCATGCGAAAGCAGCGCCAGCGCCAAAATGAGATGCAGGCCCTCCAGAATTCCCTGCAGCCGGGCGACGCCATCGTTACGGCGGGCGGCGTGCACGGCGTGGTGCGCAGTACCAGCGATAAGGATGTGGATCTAGAAATCGCCCCTGGCGTGGTGGTTACTTTTGACAAGATGGCCGTGATTCGCACCGAACAAGAGGCCAATGAACTGGCGCGTCCCGCTGCTGGGGAAGAGAAGAATGATGCGGCAGATAACCTGCCAGATGAGAAATATCCTCCGTTTGACGGCCAGGAGAAGAAATAGCCCGCCATTTCCTAAGAGTTTCCTTAACGTTTGCTAGGTAGGTGGGACCTTCGCGGAGCGTAGACCCCGTCACACTTTGGGCCTTATCTGGCCCTCGTTAAGGAAAACTCAGCCTGATGACGTACGATTGTGCGTTGTTGACGTGCCTGCGCCGTATGGCGGGGCCGTATTTAATGTTTAAACACCCTGTTATAAGCAGCACAGGAGATTATCGTTGTCCGCAAAATCCCGTGGCGCTATGAAAAATAGCAAACGCCAATGGCCGAAGCGCGCGATCGCGCTCTTCGTTCTCATTGTGGTTGTTATCTACGCGCTTATCTTTTTAACTGGTAACCGTCAAGGCACCCCGAAGCTCGGCATCGACTTGCAGGGTGGCACCCGCGTGACGCTGGCCCCGCAAGGCGAGGAACCCACCCAAGACCAACTCAAGCAAGCACGCAACATTTTGGAACAGCGTGTCAACGGCATGGGTGTTTCAGGCTCCGAGGTTGTCATCAATGGCAATACCCTGGTCATTACCGTTCCGGGAGAAGATGCCTCCCAAGCGCAGGCCGTTGGCCAAACCTCGCAGCTGTTCTTCCGTCCGGTGGCTAAGCCATCCATGCCGGATATGAAAAAGCTCAATAAGGAGCTGGAAGATATGGCCAACCGCTGGGTGAAGTACGACGTACTCAGCGCAGACGAGGCCAACAAGCAGATGGAGCAGATGACCCAGGCCATCGCCCAGCAAGAAGCGCAGACGACTGGTAAGAAGCCGAAGGAACAGAAAGCTCCCAAGGTCAGCGCCAAGCCGCTTGAGGAGCCAAACAACTCCATCGAGCAGACTAAGCGCCGCGATGAAGTCACGGAGATGCTGCTGAAGGACCGTCAGTCCGAAGATCCGACCACCCAGGCTGCAGCTTCCGCGCTGATGACCTGCCAGGGCAGCACCGATCCACTGGCCGGCGCCGATGATCCTGCCAAGCCATTTGTTACTTGTGACTACTCCAAGGGCAACCCGTACGTTCTGGAGCCAGCACCGCTTCTCAATGGCATCAAGGACGAAAACGGCACCCGCCTCACCGGTAACGAGATCGATACCAATTCTCCGATCGAAGGCGGCCTGAACGGTCAGTCCGGCCAGATGGAGATCAACTTCTCCTTCAAGACCGGTGATGGCCCGAACGGTTCTCAGACCTGGGCAGACCTGACGCAGGAACACTTGAAGGACCAGGTAGCCATCACCCTTGACTCTGGGGTTATTTCCGCACCGGTCATTCAGGGAGCAACCCCAGTCGGTTCTGCTACCTCCATTACTGGTGACTTTAGCCAGGAAGAGGCACAAAACCTGGCTAATAACCTGAAGTACGGCGCACTGCCGTTGTCCTTCGCAGGTGAAAATGGCGAGCCGGGTGGCACCGTAGAGTCCATCCCGCCAACACTGGGTAAGGCCGCTCTGCAGGCCGGCCTCATTGCAGGCCTTGTTGGCCTGGTACTCGTGATGGCCTACTCGCTGTACTACTTCCGCGCGCTGGCCGGCGTATCCCTCATCTTCCTCATTGCCTCTGGCGTACTGACCTATGGCTCCCTGGTTCTGCTGGGCCGCTGGATCGGTTACTCGCTGGACCTTTCCGGCATCGCCGGTCTGGTCATCGGTGTGGGCGCAACCGCTGACTCCTTCGTGGTCTACTACGAGCGCATCAAGGACGAGCTCCTCGAGGGACGCACCTTCCGCTCCGCTACACAAAAGGCGTGGGAGCGCGCGCGTGCCACCATTGTGACCGGTAACGCGGTGACCCTGATTGGCTCTGTTGTGGTCTACTTCCTCGCCATCGGTGAGGTGAAGGGCTTCGCCTTTACCATGGGCCTGACCACGGTCTTCGACCTAGTCGTATCCTTCCTGGTCATGGCACCACTGATGCAGATGGTCGGCCGCCGTCCGGCTGCCGCTAAACCTTCGATGAATGGCCTCGGCGGTATCTACGCACTGGTGGAAGAGCGCCGTGAGCGCGGCTACTTCGGATCGGGACGTCGTCAAGCGAACGCTGCTGAATCCGCGAGTGCAAAGGAGCCAGCCACCAAGGAAACGGCAGGAGATTCTGCCGCAGGAACCGCACGTCCCGTAGATGCTGCGGAAGATGAGGAGAAATAAGCATGGCTGTTTCGACTAAGCACAAAATTTCCCGGATGGACCGCCTCTATGAGGACGAGCGCGGTTATGACTTCATCGGTCGCACCAAGCTGTGGTACGGCATCACCGCCGCGTTGATCGTGGCCGCAGTGGCCGCAATCCTTATTCGTGGATTCTCGCTCTCGATTGACTTCGAAGGCGGCACCACGTTGTCGATGCCGGCAGGCGACCTCAAGGAAGACGAGGTAAGCCAGGTCTTCGAAGACTCCACCGGTGTAGAACCCGAGCAGGTTCACATCGTGGGCGCTGGCGATTCTGAGACCTTGGAAATCGTTTCTGAGCGCCTGAGCCAAGAGGACGTGAATGCGGCCCGCGCGGCTATCTATGACAACTTCCAGCCGAAGGATGAAAACGGCAAGGCCACCCCGGATGCCATTGGCTCGTCCACGGTATCCGAATCCTGGGGTTCTTCTATTACCCAGCGCATGCTCATTGCCATGCTGGTCTTCTTGGTGGCTGCGACCGTCTACGTGGCCATCCGCCTGCAGAAGAACATGGCTTTTGCCGCCATCATCGCGCTGATTGCAGACGGCGTGATCATCGCCGGTATTTACGCCCTCTTTGGCTTCGAAGTTTCCCCGGCCGTCATTATTGGTCTGCTTACCGTCCTGACCTTCTCCATGTATGACTCGGTCATCGTCTTTGACAAGATCAACGAAAATACGGAAGGCCTCGAGGGCCAGCGCAAGAAGACCTTTGCTGAGCTGACAAACTTGGCTATTAACCAGACCGTCATGCGCTCGATTTCTACCTCGGTAATTTCTGCGCTGCCTATCATCGCGCTCTTCGTGGTCGCCGTGTGGCTCATGGGTATCGGTACCCTCCGCGATTTGGCACTCATCCAGCTCATCGGCGTGGTCGAGGGCATTTTCTCCTCCATCTTCTTTGCTACGCCGCTGGTCGTGACCTTCGCCAACATGTCCAAGAAGATCAAGCGCCACAACAAGCGGGTCGCGGACTACCGTGCCGGCAAGGACCAGGATGCAGCGGTAGAATCCGGCGCAGCATCCTCCGGTCGCACCGTGGTCTCACCAGTGAGCGCAAAGTCCACCCCGGCTGAGATCGAAGACGATCCGTCCGAGTCCACTGGGCACCCTGGCGCAACCTGGCGCCCGGGCCGGTAGCTTGCGGTAGTAAAATTTTGGCGAAGCGGTAGCTGAAGTGAGGGCAAATTACGGTGCTTAAATCAAAGAGCAGTTCTAGAAATCGTCACTGGGGAAGGAAGGCCATTGCCTCGTGCGTTTCAGCTCTAGCTCTAGCTGCTTCTGCCTGTAGCGGGCAGGGCGGCGAGGAGGACACCTCTAGTGCTCCCCAGGAGCCAGAATCCTATGGATACTTTGGCTACCAGGTTAATTCCCGCTTGGCCACCACTAATGCTGGCACGTCTTTTGGTGATGCTACCTCCGCCGGACTGCTGTCTACGCGGCTTTATCCGGGGCTTTTGTGCCCGGTCCCTCTGGCGAATTAATTCCCAATGCGGATCTGGTTGAAACTGAAGAGCTTCCGCCCGTTGCCGGCAGCGACCAGCGCAGCGTTCAGCTCACTTTGGAGGAGGACGCCGTATTCTCCGATGGCACTCCTGTTACCTGCGATGATTACTTGTTGACGTATGTGGCCGGTACTCATCCAGCTGAATTTGCCTCCCATATGCCGTTGATGAATGACATCTCGGAATTTAGCTGTGAGCCCCAAAGCAAAACCTTCACCCTGACCTTTAACAAGGATCAGGGGCAGCGCTGGCGCCACATGTTTGGCGCCGGCACGGTCATGCCGGCCCATGCGCTGGCCAAGAAGTCCGAGTTGAGCATTGAGGAACTCAACGCCGCCCTGGCAGTAGAAGACATGCAGGCGCTTGCGCCGGTAGCTAAGGAATGGCGCTATGGCTTTTCCGTGGCCAAGGATCAACTAGATCCCGAGCTGCAGGTCTCCTTCGGACCCTATGTCATTGACAAGGTAGGCGACGAAGGGGAGGTTATTCTCAAGGCAAACGAAAAGTACTTCGGAGACGCCCCAGCGGAAGATCATGTTGTGGTCTGGCCTTCGGATGCTGACGCACAGAAGCTTGCTGATAAAGGCGCACTGCGCGTAGTGGATGCCGCAAGCGAAAATCCTGACTGGCTGGACAGCACGAAGGATGAGGCAGGGGAGTCCCCCTATGAGGTCACTCCAATGGTCGGCGAGCTTACGGATACGCTCACGCTATCTGAAGCTGGAGTATTCGCGGAGCCGTGGGCGCGCGAGAGCTTCGCGGCCTGCGTCGATCAGCAGGCGGTTGCGCAAGCAAGCTCAGCGGCCGCTGGCGTGGAGGTGCCACCGGCTTACTTGCGTACCGTCTCCGCGACCAACCCAGTCGCCGGCGGTCTAGACAAGGTGGGCAAGGAACACCAAGGCACGGATTTGGCTAAGGCCGGTGACCTCAACGGTACGACCATCAAGGTCGGCTATTTGGGGCCAGACAAACGCTACGCCGCCATGGTGGAACAACTCCGTGCATCCTGTGAGCCGGCTGGTATCACCATCGAGGACGCGTCTGGGGAGTTCATGTCCCAGCACTACTTGGAAATAGATCCGGAAACCTGGGCGCCTACCGTCGATGCCTTCCTCGGCCCGGTCGATCCCCAGACGGAGTATTCCACTGTGGAGTCAAGCATGAAGAACTCTGCGGAGCTGAAGAAGACAGAAGAGGCTCTGTGGAAGGATGTACCATCCATTCCTCTCTCCGCGCAGCCGCGCGTCTTCCTCGTCCGCCGCGACGTGGAAGGCGTCCTGCCGTACACTGGCGTCTCGGGCATCGGTTGGAATATGGATCGCTGGCACAGCACCGCCCCAACGGACACGGAATAGGCCCCGAATATCGGGCGTTCAAAACCTCTCGCAATTATTTCTCAAGGAAGACTATGAGTTCGCACTACGAATCAGCAGCACAGACACTCAAGGATAAGGTTCGCCTCGTTCAAGACTTCCCGGAGGAGGGCATCCTCTTTGAGGACCTCACCCCAGTCTTGGCGGATCCAGAGGCATTTCGCACCGTAGTGGACGGCTTGGCGGCCGCCTGCGAGGAATTGGGCGCGGATATGATCGGCGGCCTGGATGCTCGCGGATTCCTCCTCGGTTCGGCCGTTGCCTACAAGATGGGCCTAGGCATCTTGGCCATCCGCAAGAAGGGCAAGCTTCCGCCTCCGGTATATACCGAGGAATATGAGCTGGAGTATGGTTCTGCGGCGCTGGAGATTCCAGCCAGCGGCGTTGACATCAAGGGCAAGCGCGTAGTGCTTGTCGACGACGTCTTAGCCACCGGTGGCACCCTCCACGGCGCCAAGCTTTTGCTTGAGTCCGCAGGTGCCGAAGTCGCTGGCAATGTGGTGGTCCTGGAAGTCAAGGGTCTCAACGGGCGTGAGCGTTTATCCGGCCCACCGCTCATTGTGTTGAATGCCACAGACTAAGATGGGATGTCTAAGCTAGATCGCACGATCTAGATGGACATGAGGCCACAAGGCCCGTGGCACTGTGAAGGGCGGTAGATTTGGCCATGGACAAACCCGTAAAGCGCCAGTCCGGCGGCGGAATGCGCAGCATGTCGGCTCGCCTAGCTCGTTCGCTTACCGGCGGCCGAGTGAAGGTGAATCCGGTGCTGGACCCGTTGATGTCCATCCACCGCAAGTTTCACCCGAAGGCCGATGCTGATCTGCTCAATCGCGCCTATGACACCGCGGAGCGGCTCCATGAAGGTGTCTTTCGCAAATCCGGAGAACCGTATATCACCCACCCGCTCGCCGTGGCGACGATCGCGGCAGAGATCGGTATGGACACCACCACCATCGTCGCAGCGTTGCTGCACGATACCGTGGAGGATACGGACTACTCGCTAGAGGACCTCACTCGGGATTTCGGTCCTGAGGTAGCTCGCTTGGTCGATGGCGTGACCAAGCTGGACAAGGTGGCACTGGGCTCGGCCGCAGAGGCGGAGACCATTCGTAAAATGATTGTCGCCATGGCCACCGACCCCCGAGTCCTGGTCATTAAGGTCAGCGACCGCCTGCACAATATGCGTACGATGCGGTTCCTCCCACCCGAAAAGCAGGCTAAAAAGGCGCGGCAGACCCTCGAGGTGATTGCTCCGCTAGCTCACCGCCTCGGCATGGCCAGCGTGAAGTGGGAGTTGGAAGACCTGTCCTTTGCCATCTTGTATCCGAAGAAGTACGACGAGATCGTACGGATGGTGGCAGATCGTGCCCCCTCGCGCGATCGCGCGCTGAAAGAGATCATTAGCCAGGTCAGCGGGTTGCTGAAGGAAAACGGCATTGAAGCCGAGGTTATGGGCCGACCAAAGCATTACTGGTCCATTTACCAAAAGATGATTGTGCGCGGCCGCGACTTCGCGGAGATCTTCGACCTCGTAGGAATCCGCATCTTGGTCGAGGACGTCAATAGCTGTTATGCCGCTATTGGTGTGGTGCATTCGATCTACCAGGCATTGCCGGGGCGCTTTAAGGACTATATTTCCTCGCCGCGATTCGGCGTGTATCAGTCGCTGCACACCACGGTGCTGGCAGATGGCGGCGCTACCTTGGAAGTCCAGGTACGTACCCACGAGATGCACTATAACGCCGAGTTCGGCGTGGCTGCTCACTGGCGCTACAAAGAAACCAAGGGTAAGAACTCGGGCCACCAGGAAGAAGTGGACCAGATGGCGTGGATGCGCCAACTTCTGGACTGGCAGAAGGAGGCCGCCGATCCCAATGAGTTCCTCGACTCCCTGCGCTACGACCTGACCGCCAAGCAGATCTTCGCCTTTACCCCCAAGGGCGATGTGGTGAACCTGCCTGCCGGTTCTACACCAGTGGACTTTGCCTACGCAGTACATACTGAGGTGGGGCACAGGTGTATCGGTGCCAAGGTCAATGGCAAGCTCGTCGCGCTCGAATCGAAGCTAAAGTCCGGCGACAAGGTGGAGATCTTTACCTCCAAGGATCCCAATGCTGGTCCGTCCCGCGATTGGCAAGACTTCCTCGTGTCTGCTCGAGCCAAGACCAAGGTGCGGCAGTGGTTTGCCAAGGAACGCCGCGAAGAACACTTGGAAGCCGGTCGCGATGCCCTAGCGACCGAAGTTCAGCGCGGCGGCCTGCCTATGCACCGCCTGTTTACTGCCAGCTCCATGAAGCAGGTAGCGGAACAGCTGCACTACACCGACGTCGATTCGCTGTATACCGCCATCGGGGCCGGCCACGTATCTGCTCAACACGTTGCCAACCAATTGGTTGCCATGTTTGGCGACCAAGATGATGCCATCGACACCCTGGCCTCGCGCACGCCGCTTTCTGAGATTGAGCACTCCCGTGCCCAGCACACCGAAGATTCGGCATCGGGCACCGGCATCTTGGTGGAAGGCAGCCCCGATGTGATGGCAAAGCTCGCCAAATGCTGCCAGCCCGTGCCGGGCGATGCCATTTTCGGTTTCGTTACCCGCGGCGGGGGAGTCTCCGTGCACCGAGCCGATTGCACAAACGCGGAAAAGCTCAAGGCAGAACCAGAGCGCATGTTGGAGGTGGCCTGGTCTTCTGGTACCTCCGCAACGGGCGCTTTCTCGGCGACGCTGCAATTGGAAGCCCTCGACCGTCAGGGCCTCCTTTCGGAGCTCACTCGGGTAATGAGCGATCAGAACATCAACGTTTTGACCATGAACTCGAATCGCGGCGATGACCATATCGCGACGGTAAGGTTCACATTCTCCGTTTCGGATACCAAGCAATTGGGAACCCTGATGACCACACTGCGCAATACGGAAGGCGTCTTTGACGTTTACCGAGTAACCGCCTAAGACGCTGTGCCCCCACCCTCAAGGAGGGGCGGGGCAAGCAACGCGAAGGCATCGGGGAGGTTACCTGTGTGTGAATTCTTGGCTGCTGCAAGGTAAAGCTCCAGCAAGCGGGCTTAATTTCTCCTGCCAAGTTGTTAGTAAAGCGATATAAATTGTCCTGTCGCTTTCTACTATCTAGGAGTACTTCAATGCAGTTCCGTCGCATCGGCCAGCTTGTGGCCGCCACTACCGTTTCCGCTGTTGCTCTCTCTGGCGCGCAGGCGGTAGCACAGGAAAATAAGACCACCATCTCCGTCACCAATATCACCGATATTCACGGTCACTTGGAGGACAAGATTGGTGACCCAGCAAAGGCTGGCGATGAGATCGGCGTAGCTCGCCTGCAGACCCTCATTAAACAGGTAAATGAGGGTCAGGAATTCAACCTGACCTCCTCGGGCGATAACGTGGGCGGCTCTGCCTTTGTCTCTGCAATTTCTGATGACAAGTACACCCTTGAAGCCCTCAACGAGATGGGTATGAAGGTGACTGCTGTAGGTAACCATGAGTTTGATAAGGGTACCGAAGACCTTACAGGGCGTATCGCTGATAGCTCTGATTACCCAATCTTGGGTGCCAACGTGTTCAAGGATGGGAAGCCTCTTCTGGAGGCTTCCCACGTCGAAGAAATTGATGGCGTAAAAGTCGGCTATGTTGGCACGGTAACGGAAAATACCAAGTATAAGGTGTCTGCTGCCAAGATCCCAGGGATCACTTTTACTAATCCAGCCGAGGCTACCAATAAGGAAGCTACTCGTTTGAAAGAATCTGGTGAGGCCGATGTTGTTGTTGCGCTCATGCACGAAGATGCCCAAGGCTTTGCAGAGGACTTTAACAAAGACGTCGACGTAGCTTTTGGCGGCGACACCCACGTTGCCACTAAGGGCGAAATTGAGCGCGAGGGCGCCTTGCCACTGCAGTGGGCACAGGGACACGAGTACGGCAAACTGCTCAACGACGTTGATATTACCTTTGATAAGACTGCTAAAAAGATTACCGACATCAGTTTGAAGCAGTACGACGCGACCGCTGCAGCAAAGGTTGAACCAGATGCTGAAATCGCAGCTATTGTAAAAAAGGCCCAGCAAGAGGCTGACATCGAGGGTGCCAAGACCGCCGGTACTGTGGAACGGGCCCTGTTCCGCGGATCTGATGAGAATGCTGATTCGGGTTCTAACCGTGGTGTCGAATCTACCCTCAATAACTTCATTGCTGACGGCCAGCGTTACGCCATGAGCAAGCAGGTAGGCGAGGACATCGAGATCGGTGTGATGAACGCTGGCGGTGTTCGTGCTGACTTGAAGGGCGGCGACGTTACCTACAAGGACATCTTTGAAGTACAGCCTTTTGGCAACTCCGTGATTACCGCCAAGATTTCCGGTGAAGAGTTCATCAAGGCTTTGGACAACCAGTGGCAGGAGGGAAGCCGACCACGCCTGGCCATGGGGCTTTCCAATAACGTCCAGGTGGTCTACGACCAGAGGGCTGGCAAGGGCGAGCGCGTAAAGTCCGTGACTATCAATGGCGAGCCAATTGATCCGAAGAAGGATTACTCCATTGCGCTGTCTTCCTTCCTTGCCTCCAGTGATGAAGAAGCAGGCGGTGACGGCTACTTCAACGCTGGTTCCATCAAGGACAAGAACGATGTGGGCTACATGGACACTCAGGCCATGATCGACTACATCAAGTCGGGCGAATCGGAGGTCCGCACCGGCCAGGGTCAAATCGGCGCCCACGTTGAGGGGGACGTGAAGCCGGGTGAGGAAATCACGGTGAACCTGTCCAGCCTGAATTACTCCACCGAGGGCGAACCGATGGCCAAGAAGGCAACCGTGAAGTTGGGCGACGCTGAGCAGACCGTCGACATCGACAACGCTGCGCAAGAAGGCGATGCGCAATTTGGTGAGCGCGGTCGCGCAACGGTAAAGCTCACCGTTCCAGAGAACCTGAGCGGTACCCAGAACCTAGAAATCACCACCGACGCAGGAACTAAGGCAACTTTGCCACTCGAGGTAAGCGGCGACGGCTCCGAAGAGCCGGGAGCTAAGCCTGCGCCAAAGGGCTCTTCCTTGTCCTCCAACGGCTCTTCCGTGGGTGGCGCAGTATTCGCCATCGTTGCAGCGCTGGTAGCTGGCGTTGCGGTTGTGGGCATGAACCCGCAGATTCTTCCTGCCCCAGCTCGCAAGATGATTGAGGACCTGCGCAAGCAGTTCCACATCTAGGACAGCACAGCACTAGGCGGAGCGGCTCTTCCTGAACGGGGGAGTGACGCTCCGCCTTTTCTGTATGTCTCGCGGCTGCCGGGTAACCTAAGCAGTCGTGGATACTCTAGAACTCTTCCTGCGCGAAATTACTTATCAGCTGGGTATTGAATGGCACCGTATTCCCGTTGTCGTGCTGGCGACTTTGGGTATCTACCTATCCTTCATG
>CALLKG010000066.1:0-3548 GCA_938008395.1 Corynebacterium tuberculostearicum | reverse complement strand
CGCCGGGCGAGGTGATCACCGCCTTCGTTACCGGAGAGCCGCTCATCTGGAAGTACCGCGCCCCGCGGATCTTGGTGGGAATCTGCGCCGGTATTGCCATGGCCGTTTCTGGTTGTCTATTGCAGTCTGCGCTACGCAACCCTTTGGCCGCACCAGATACGGTGGGTATTACCTCCGGCGGCGGACTCGCGGCCGTTGCGGTACTCATGGGAGCAGGCGCCCTGCCGGCCCACCTGCTGACTTTTATTGCCTTTATTGGCGCGTTGGCGGGAACTGGGGTGGTTCTTCTCCTCGCCGGACGCGGGGCAAGTGATCCGGTGCGCCTGCCGCTTACCGGGGTGGCGGTATCCTTTGGACTGGGCGCCATCACCGAATTGCTCTTGGTGCGGGCCGCCCCAGAGGCAGGAGCGGCCATGACATGGTTGAAAGGTTCGCTTTACGCCCGCTCGCTTGGCGATGCCACCATTGTCGCCCCCTTTATCCTTCTCGCCCTAACCGTCTCGATGGTGGTGGCAAGACACCTGGATATGCTCGCGCTGGATGATTCGACCATGGCCGGCATCGGCGTGAGCACCAAGATGTGGCGCCTAATAGCAGTAGCATTAGCCGTCATCCTCGGCGCCGCGGGAGTCGCCGCGGCCGGGGTCTTGGGCTTCGCCGGACTCATCGTCCCACATGCTGCTCGCTTGGTTGTTGGCGCGAACCTGCGCCGGCAAATACCCGTGGCGGCCCTGGGCGGCGCGGTCCTTGTGACCGCATGCGATACGCTCGGTCGCTGGGCCTTCGCCCCCACGGAAATCCCCGTTGGCGCGCTCATCGCGCTGATCGGTGCACCGTATTTCATTTTCCTATTGACTCGGCTGACCCGAGTGCGAAACGGAGGCTAGACATGACCCTGACGTGTAGCGAATTAACCGTGGGCTACGGTGGCCCCGATGTGGTCAAGGATGTAAATCTTCACTTATCCAGTGGTCAAGTAACCGCTCTGATCGGGCCGAATGGCTGCGGCAAGTCGACGCTTCTCAAGACATTGGGCCGCCAGCTTACGCCCAGCGCAGGCGCGGTGTACCTCTCGGACCAAAATATCAGCAAGTATTCCTCGCGTGCCTTTGCCCGTGAAGTTTCTTTTCTGCCACAACATCCCGTGGCTCCGGAAGGGGTACTAGTGCGCGACGTCATCGGTTACGGCCGCTATCCCTATACAGGGGCGCTAGCGACGATGCGGGCCGGAGATCATGCAGCGGTTGAGCGTGCTGCCTCGCGTGCTGGGGTGAGCGAGCTTCTCGACGCCCCCGCGGCAGACCTTTCCGGCGGTCAGCGCCAGCGCGTCTTCCTCGCCATGACGTTGGCCCAAGAAACGCCAATTACCTTGCTTGACGAGCCGACTACATACCTCGACCCGGCGCACCAATTATCCATCTTGGATCTCATCCGAGACCTTAACCGCGCTGGGACCACGGTGGTCATGGTGGTCCACGATATGGTCCATGCCGCGCGTTACGCCGATCGAATCGTAGCCATGCGTGAGGGACGCATTGTGGCCGAAGGGCCTACCGAGGAGGTAATGACCGCTGAACTCGTACGCGAAACCTTCTATGTTGAGTGTTTAGAGATGACTGATCCATCCACCGGTCGACGCTTTCCCATACCCATTTCCGTGCACGCTCCTGAACTTTCTGGAACCCTAGAGGGGAGAAGATAAATCTATTTAAAGGAGTACGAAGCAATGGCGAATAACCTAGGCCACGAAGTCGACCTGGACCGCAACGAATACAAGTACCTGGCATCTGAAGACTCCGTGTCTTCGGCAGCTAAGTCTGGCACCTCCGCTCAGTCCGGTGCGGCTGCAGCGGGTGCAGGCGCTGCAGCGGCAGGCGCCGCGGGCGCTGCCGGCCTATCCACGCCGGTAGGCAAGCAGGCTGCAGATAATGCAGAATCGACCGCCAGCAAGTACGAGCCGCAAAACCACGTCGTCGCTGGTGCCGACGAAGAGCATGTAGGCTCCGCGCCGCAGCAGCCGGACCTGCAGGAGAAGTTGGACGAGGGTAACTCGGACTACGCACCGAGCCAGCACATCGTGGGTGGCGCGCAGGAAGAGCACATCGGCTCCGCGCCGCAGCAGCCAGATCTGCAGGAAAAGTTGGACGAGGGTAACTCGGACTACGCACCGAGCCAGCACATCGTAGGCGAAGCAAACGAAGAGCGTGTTGCTACTGCGCCGAACCAGGACAACGTCAATGGGCAGCAGTCCTCTGAGCGCCTGGATCAGCTAAAGGGCAAGGCATCCGAGGCTGGTAGCGCCGTCGGGGATGCTTTCCAGCGCGCTAAGGGCTTCGTGGAGGACAAGGCACACGAGTACCAAGAGGAGTCCACGAAGAAGGGCGGCTTCTTTGACCGCGTCAAGGGCGCTGTCCGCGATGCTCGCGAGTCTATTGAGGACAAGCGCAAGAACTAACCAGCGCTGAGATTGAGCCGCTTTCCCGGGGTCGGGGAGGCGGCTTTTGTCGTATATACAATCCTGCTAATCGTCCAAGGCGTGAAGGTAGAGTCGGCTAATCAGCAGGCACCTTGGCACGTCCACAAGTGGGCGCAGGAAGGGGAGGAAGGGCTCGGAGGCGGCGTCGATAAGCAGCAGCGTGCGACCATCGCGCAGGCGCTCAAGGGTGAAGGTTTCCTCGCCGCGCTCGAGGTGTCCGGGGAGGGTGCCGTAGGTGAACCCGCAGCGGCCGTCTTCGTGGAAGACATCGACCACGCGACAGCGAAAATCCCACGGGCCGAGGCCCATGGTGACCTCCGCACCGAGCTCCACCACCTCATGGGTGGGCCGCACGCGGAAAAGGCCGCTGCGTTGGATTGACCAGCGGAAAAGCCGGTGCGCGGCGGTATCAAAATCAGCGTCGATGACTCGTGACATGTGCAGCTGCGGGAAGCCAGAGGTATCGGAATAAGACAGCGGTGTGACCATGCGCCCAATGATAGGGGAGGGGTGATTACCCCCGAATTCTGGAAGAAATATAACGGCTTGGACACAGTCACAGGAGTTTGCTGATTCCACAATTTTTTCGTGCCAGTATCGAGTTTGCACGATGTTGACAACTGAAAGTAGGTACCTTGATGCTTCGCATACCGCACCTTAAGAAAGTCCTGGTGGGCTCGGCTTTCGCTGGTGCGTTTTTCCTAGGCTCCCCGGCCGCAGGCGCCCAGGAATTGCCCCAACCGGATTTCGATTCCGCAGGGATTATTGACCAGGTCCGAGATGGCCTGGCTGGGGTAGGCATCCAAACCCCGCAGGTGGATAAGAACGTCACCGACGCCGTGGATTCCTCTGTGCGCAACGCGCAGCAAGCCGTGCAGCACACGGTGCAGGAGGCGCAGTACGCGGAGCCGATGACCAACCCGAATCCCATCGGCCTAGCGGAGCAGGCCACCCAGCCGGAGTTTAAGCCGCAGGGAACCAATCCAAACTATAAGTGGAAAAATGATGGATTTTCCAAGGTAGCTGCGGGCAAGCCACAGGCTGACTACGTGCTGCACCGCGTGCCGGGCTC
>CALLKG010000065.1:0-2800 GCA_938008395.1 Corynebacterium tuberculostearicum | reverse complement strand
GATCCATGGATCTGCGTCCTCATTCAAATACATCACCAATGCTGAGTTCTCCAAAGCCGACCTTGCAAGAATTGATGGCGTAAGCGGGTAGCGAATACCAGAATTCAGAAGCAGACCAAGAGAATGCAGGATTCCACCCGCAGCTTGCAGCTAAGCCGCAGACGGGTCATCAGCTAAACGGGAAATTTTCAATTCCTATGCACCACGAATCTTCGGCTCAAATTCAACATCGAGAGCCCCTTCTGTCGTAAGGAACCTAGGAGAGCAAGGAATCTTGTTAACGGTATGGGCGACGGCCGCCTTCTCATTCCCAGTTGCATTGATCTTCACTCTCTACTGGCGCATCGAACACTTTGTAGTTGAAGTGGTCGAATTCCCCCTAACCCCTACCAAAAGAAATAGCGAACGACTTAGAAAAGTTCGGGACGAAAACCTATTTTCCATATAAGACCTTGGCATGTTTGGCTCGTCTTGGTTCGCGTCAATCCAGTCCTAAAAGGATGCTCCTGTACAGGGAGCATCCTCTCAACTTTAGGTTTCTCTATTCACAGGCGACGCCGTCGCTATCTCGATCCAAATTCGAGCTATATCCTGGTTGGCCAGCGTACAACGGCGCCACACCTGCAGCGCGAGCGGCTGCACAATTAGGGTAATAGCTGGCTGCTCCACCATCACCACCAGCCGATTCGCCACCACTATTATTGATTGACTGCTGTTGAATCACGGGCGCAGGAGCAACGAATCCGTGCACACCACCATCAGCATCCGAATCGGCCTCCCCGTTCACATCTACTACTTCTTCTGCTGCTTCGGCAGGACTTACTTGCGGATCCAGCGTTGGCTCCTCAAACTCAACTGGCGCAGTAGATTCCGGTGCTTGATTTAACGTCGAGCTTTGTACAGTTTCAGAAGCGGTAGTGGTTACCGTTGCAGTTTCTCGCACTGTAGTAGTTTCAGTGCTCTTCGTTTCATCGGCGTCGGAGCATTGACTGAGAAGAGAAGAGACGACAACAAGAGCAGCGATGCCGCCTACGATTTTCTTACCGGAGGCCATAATTTTCCCCAAGAAATGAGAGTGTATTTAATTGACACTTCAACTATAGCTCGGAGCGACTCTCCCACCTATTTACATATACGTGATTTAGAGCTCATATCTTCGGTAACCTATTCATTTTCCCACTCAGATGAGCTTTCATCTGAATCGCTTTCACCTCGTGGTCGGGACTTACCCAAAAGAACTCCTACCCCAAATCACCCCGGTATTTCTCCAGCAGGACCTTCCAGTCAGCGAGCAGGACTGGACCATACTTCGGGTGGCGGAAACCAAACTCGACGCTGACCGGAATGAAGCCGGCGGGATTGCCGAGGTCATGGCGAATGCCATCATGGACCACTACGTGGACGGGGTGCCCCTCGGAGATGAGGAGTTCGATGGCGTCGGTAAGCTGCAGCTCCCCGCCCTTGCTGGGAGCAATACAGCGGAGAGCACCAAAATCGCGCGGTCTAAAAGGTAGCGCCCCGTGGCCACCAAATTCGGCGGCACATCCCCAACCGCAGGCTTTTTCACCATGCCCACAACTCTCTTCACCCGATCATCGTCGGTAGCATCCACATCAAAGACGCCATAATTCGACACCTGCGACGGCTCCACCTCCACCGCCAACAACACCGAACTGCCATGCTCCTGGCTCACCCGAATCATCTCACTCATGACGACGTTGGGCGCAATAGCGCTATCCGGAAGTATTACCGCGGATTAGTGCTCATCAACATCTAAGATTTCGCCCGCATCCTCTTCTATCCCTTAGCCCCGGCCCCGTGTCGCGCAAAGCCTAGATTTACATCACCGTGCGCTATTGGAACCTTATGCAAAGGAGGTTTGGGCTTTCCAGCAGCTGAATTCTCAAATCCATTGTCTACGACGACCACTTCTTCAGCGGCCCAAATTCACGGCTCCGCCTCCTCGTCGAGGTACATCACCAAAGCAGTCCCCCAAAACGTCCCAAACCATCTTCCGCTACTTTGCTCTCAGAGCGAACAAACTCCAGTACAATCGCCGAGACTCCACCGAACCCCAGACCCTAGAAAACCGCCAGCCCTACTGTTCCTCTCCCCTCTTCCTAGCTTCTCTACGCTCACGCCTTCGAGCACGTTTTGCTTTGCGAATGTCGACGACCCAACGCGGAACAAAAGGCCACGGAAGCGGGATCCCGAACGCACCAGTAAATCCAATGCCTCCAATGACAAGAGCTGCCATGACCGAAAACTTCAGCACCGCTGTTACAAACTCAGGAGGGTTTACACTTTCGACCAACCCTGCGATACCGCCAACGCCGAAAAATAGCGAGCCGTAAGGATAGAAGAAGAGGACGCCATCCCTCTCCATGCCTTCCCAGGCGGGTTCGTCATACCACTCTTCCGATCTGGGATCCCTGCGCACATCCAAAACGTAGTAGGTCCAGAAGAGCACCATAACGAGCACTGACCCAGCATAAAAGAGCAGTTCACCAGTATCCAAGTCCATAGAACATGGCCCCCTATAGCTGCCGGCTGCGGTATGTAATTTAAACGCTACCAGCGTTCACTGGGGAGAGTACTGAGACGAAAGCGAAATATGGATACACACAAGCACCCCAGCCAAGGAAAATTATAAAAGACTTGGCTTTTACGATGCTTGTAGCCCTGCGACCAGGAGGCTCCTTCCCTTTAGCGTGCCTAACTTCCACAGCGTTCGCGCCACGCGGACGCACCCGCCTTCGCCCTGCTTGCCAGCGAGTCCTCTGCCCTGCCTTGCTTGCCG
>CALLKG010000064.1:0-2790 GCA_938008395.1 Corynebacterium tuberculostearicum | reverse complement strand
GAAACACCGATTTCCTTAGCCACATGGGCAATCGGGCGCTCTGACTGCTGAGCGCGGGTAGTTGGTACCGCGGTTACGGCTCCGTGGTACTGCCTGTTTCCGGTTAGTTGGTACCACAGCCGGGGGTTGACCGGCGAGAGCCCAGAAGCGAAGTCGGGTTTCGCCGGTCAGTGAAGGTTAGCTGTCTACGGTTGTCTGAGCGTGCGCGAGGTGTTGGCGCATGTCGTAGTCGCCGAGTTCGATGCGCTGTCCGGCGTTGAGTCTGCTGACCAGTGAGTCTGCTCCGACGGGGTCAGGGAGTTTCTTTATCCAGTAGGCCGCAGTTGTTTGGGAGACGATGATGGTCGGCAGTCTGCCGTCGCGGTCGAATATGATCTTGGTTAGGTCTTCTTGTCCGCGCTGGTTGATTCCTATCGTTAGGAAATCATCAAGGATGAGTACATCAATGTTTTGTAGCCTGCGCATTTTAGCTACGTAGCGTTCATCTGCCGGCGGGAAGGCCGCTAATTCATCGACGAGCTGATCCAGTCGGTAGTAGGCGACGCTGTATTCGGCCTGGCAGGCAGCAATACCGATAGCGCAGGCGATGTAGGTTTTACCTGCACCGGTCGGTGCCAGGACGTGCACATTGGAAGGTTCGTCGCGCCAGGGTGTTGCGGCCAGTCGTTTGAGCTGGCGTAGATTCAACCTTCGTTCATCGGGGTTGATCAGCTCGGCGAGTGTTGCTCCCGGATAGCGGAATTTGGCTTGGGCTATGGCTTTGACGATGTTGGTTTGCCGACGCTTGGCTGCGGTTTCTTCCACTGCCTTTAAGAAGATCTCCTCTGGTAGAGCGGTGTTGGCGTCATCGGCAGCGGCCAGGTCGAAGAAGATATCGGCGAAGGTCGACAGACGCAGTTTACGCAGTGTAGCGCGCATGTCGTCGTCAAGATTGATGGTGGTCATGGTGGTCTAGGCCTCCTTCTTCGGGGTGTCGTAGTAGCTGGCTGGGCGTAGGAATACTGCATCAGGGATGGCGGTGATATCTACAGTGCGCGACTGGCCTTGATCGACCTGGACTGCTGGCGTTTGGTTAAGGGTGTGACCGTTGCGGGCGATGTCGGCTTGAATCCGTGCGATGACCTGCATGTTGGGTGCCAGGTTATGGTCGATGACTTGCTGGCAGGCAGGCTCTAGCGTGGTCTTGTTGTGCTTGTTTCCCAGCTTGACGAGTACGTTGCGGGCGGTATGCAGTCCGCGGGGTATGGCTTTGGCGTTGCGGTCCAAGATTGATAAGACAACCTTGGTGGTTTCCGGCCCAAACGACGAGGCCCGAGCAAGCAGCTCGTTGCGGGTAAGAGGTTTGATCCCAGCGATATCCTTGTCCGGGGTATGTGCCGGATCGGTGCAATAGCGGTACTTGAACCCGTGCATGCGCGAGTGTTCTGCAACCAGCTCGTCACCGTCGAAGATGCTGACCAGGCTGTTGGTCAGCCGTGCCCGCAGAGTCTTGCCGATGTACTGAAACGGCACCGAGTAGTACTGGTAATCGCAGCAGATATGCCAGTTACGGTCGACTTTGACAGCCCGCCAGGACACTTCCGTAAACGGAGTATCCGGCAAGTCACGCATCATGGGTGCTTCATCCGCATCAAATAGCTACCTGCGAGTGAGCCCATCAGGCCTAGGCATGTTCATGTTGATGTCGTCGACGCGCTGGGCGATAGTCTCGTTGAGCTCATCGAGGCTGTAGAAGGTCATCCCGTCGAAGTAGCCGAGGATGCGCGTGTAGACGAGTTGGACGGCACGTTCCACAGCAGCTTTATCCCGAGGTTTTCCAGGCCGGGCTGGCACGAGGAGGATGTCGTAGTAGTCGGCGAAGTCGGCGTAGCGTTCTTGGATGCGCCGGCCGGGCTTGTTCTTCACCGGACGGTAAGTCGCGGTCGGTGCGTTATCGGGCACGATGATGCCAGGACGTTTGCCGAGGTAGTCCAAGGCTTTCACATGGCAGGAAATCCAGTTGTCCATCTTCTCGTTAGCTGTTGCTGTCACAAACAGCAGTGAAGAATACGGGCAGATGGCCACGAATAAGCTGGCTTTCATGCCGACGTCGCCGGTGGCTTTATCGATGATGGAAACCTTGTCGCCGGCCCAGTCGACGTAGAGTTCCTGGCCTGGCTCGTGTTCGATAATCGAGGTCATTCCAGAGGTGCGGATGTGGGTGCGCAGTCGTTCGCAGAACTGGGAGTACTGATACTTCGACTCACCTTCACCAGCAGGTGCAGCAACGTAGTCCATCCACAGCTTGTGGCGAGTGAGATGCTTGTTGTTGGCAAGGCGCTTGGCGAGCTTTTCAAAGTCTGGCTGGTCGTAGCGCTTGCGACGGGCCCCACGGTGGTCGCTGAAGTGCTCGTCGAAGAATGATGGATCCAGCTGAGCAAACGACTCCTTAGTGATGCCGTGGTCAGCGATGAGTGTCTTGACTTTGGCGATATCGCGTCTAGAACAGCCAAGCGCTGCTGCGATAGCGGAGTAGGTTGCCCCATCTAGACACAGTGCCATGATGTCTTTGAAGTTGGCCATGAAAGGCCCTCCTTAAGGTCATGAAAGGTGATGACGCGCCGGCACAGGTTGTGCCCACGCCACCTATACAATGACCGAAAATGATTGACGGTACCACCTACCCGGAAACCCGGTACCAACTACGCGGATTACCGGTACCAACTACGACGAACCGGCAGCCGTTAACGTTTTCAGCCAGAGCATTGTCATAGGAATCCCCGACAGTTCCGGTGGAAGCGGCAATCCCGT
>CALLKG010000063.1:0-101532 GCA_938008395.1 Corynebacterium tuberculostearicum | reverse complement strand
GGACTTAACCCAACATCTCACGACACGAGCTGACGACAACCATGCACCACCTGTACACCAGCCACAAAGGGAAAGACTATCTCTAGCCCGATCCGGTGTATGTCAAGCCCAGGTAAGGTTCTTCGCGTTGCATCGAATTAATCCACATGCTCCGCCGCTTGTGCGGGCCCCCGTCAATTCCTTTGAGTTTTAGCCTTGCGGCCGTACTCCCCAGGCGGGGCGCTTAATGCGTTAGCTACGGCACGAAAGTCGTGAAAAGACCCTCACACCTAGCGCCCACCGTTTACGGCATGGACTACCAGGGTATCTAATCCTGTTCGCTACCCATGCTTTCGCTCCTCAGCGTCAGTAACTGCCCAGTAACCTGCCTTCGCCATCGGTGTTCCTCCTGATATCTGCGCATTTCACCGCTACACCAGGAATTCCAGTTACCCCTACAGTACTCAAGTTATGCCCGTATCGCCTGCACGCCCGGAGTTAAGCCCCGGAATTTCACAGACGACGCGACAAACCACCTACGAGCCCTTTACGCCCAGTAATTCCGGACAACGCTCGCACCCTACGTATTACCGCGGCTGCTGGCACGTAGTTAGCCGGTGCTTCTTATCTAGGTACCGTCACAAAAAGCTTCGTCCCTAGCGAAAGGAGTTTACAACCCGAAGGCCGTCATCCCCCACGCGGCGTCGCTGCATCAGGCTTGCGCCCATTGTGCAATATTCCCCACTGCTGCCTCCCGTAGGAGTCTGGGCCGTATCTCAGTCCCAATGTGGCCGTCCACCCTCTCAGGCCGGCTACCCGTCGCCGCCTTGGTAGGCCATTACCCCACCAACAAGCTGATAGGCCGCGAGCTCATCCTACACCGAAAAAACTTTCCAACCATCACACTAAAAATGGCTCCTATCCGGTATTAGACCCAGTTTCCCAGGCTTATCCCGAAGTGCAGGGCAGATCACCCACGTGTTACTCACCCGTTCGCCACTCGAGTACCCTGCAAGCAGGGCCTTTCCGTTCGACTTGCATGTGTTAAGCACGCCGCCAGCGTTCGTCCTGAGCCAGGATCAAACTCTCCACAAAAAAATTTCAGAACAAATCCGAAACAGGCCGTGAAAAGCCCGAAACCCAACAAAAGAACAAACCACCACAAACCACAAAAGCCTGTGCTGGCGTCCAAAAAATTACTACAAAGAAAAAATACAGTTCCCTCAACCCGACGGGGTCAAAAATAAGGAAACCAAAAAGTTGAACACAATCACATGCCAACCAATCCATCTCAATGCAGCCGAAACACCAAACAGCATTCAAAAAGGTACGTGTTCCACATACCCAACCGGCACACACCAACCAACAAACCACTAAGCCTGCTGGCAGACAAACCAATCAACACACAACCATGCACACAAAAAATAAAAAGTACATTGGCACACTATTGAGTTCTCAAACATCATCCGCACACCACAAGAAAATTAACCTACCGTTAACCTCTCGTTGGCGGCTCGTACAAACTTACTCAACTCAATGAACCCTGTCAAATCCTTGAACCAAGTCCGCACGAAATTCGCTCAGAAGTAACCTCCCGGCTACCTCGCGGCGACTTCGATTAATGTAGTCCACCACCACCAAACAACACAAACCCGCAGGACAGAAGAGAAAAATGAAAAAATGACGCCCTTCCAACAAATGGAACGGACGTCATCTACAGCTGTTTAGCTCAACTTAGCGCCAGCGAAGTTCTTCTTGCCTCGGCGCAGCACCAGCCAGCTGCCATGCAGGAGGTCTTCTGCAGACGGCTCCCATTCTGCCGATTCGATGCGCTGGTTATTGACGTAGGCGCCGCCTTCCTTGATGGTGCGGCGAGCAGCACCCTTGGAATCAGCCAAACCGCTGGCGACTAGTAGGTCAACAATGGTGCGCGGTTCGCCGGCAGCAATTTCCGCGACGGTGGTTTCAGAAAGTGCGCCGGCAAGGGTCTTTTCATCCAGCTCGGAGAGTTCGGCCTTGCCGAATAGCGCTTGAGCGGCAAGCTCGACAGCCTTGGTTGCCTCTTCACCGTGAACCAGATCGGTCATCTCTTGTGCCAAGCGGCGCTGAGCGGCGCGCTTATAAGGCTCTTCTTCTACCGCACGCTCGTATTCGGCGATTTCCTCCTGCGTCAGGAAGGTGAACCAGCGCAGGTAGTCAATAACTACAGAGTCTCCTGCATTGAGGAAGTACTGGTACCAGGAGTATGCGGAAGTCTTTTCCGGATCGAGCCATAGCTTTCCGCCGCCAGTAGACTTGCCGAACTTCTGTCCGGAGGCGTCGGTAACCAGCGGCACCGTAAGGCCATGTACCTTGGCGCCATCGATACGACGGTTAAGGTCCACGCCAGAGACGATGTTGCCCCACTGATCGCCGCCGCCGATCTGCAATACGCAATCGCGCTCGCGGCGAAGCTGCACGAAGTCATTGGACTGCAGGAGCATGTAGGAAAACTCGGTGTAGGAAATGCCGTCGCCCTCGAGGCGTCGCTTGACGGTATCGCGATCCAGCATCGTATTAAGGGAGAAGTTCTTACCTACGTCACGCAAAAAGTCGATGACGGACATGTTCATGGTCCAATCGGCGTTGTTGACCATGGTGGCAGCCTGCTCGCCGTCGAAATCGATGAAGCGACGCAGCTGCCCCTTGATGGCCTCGAGGTTATGGGCCAAGTCTTCCTCGCTCAGCATGGAGCGCTCGCCGACGTCGCGCGGATCACCAATAAAGCCAGTTGCGCCACCCGCCAATGCGATTGGGTGGTGGCCGGCGTTTTGGAAGCGGCGCAGCATGATAAGTGGGACCAAGTGGCCAGCATGGAGGGAGTCGCCCGTGGGGTCGAACCCACAGTACAGCGCGATGGGGTTCTCACATGCCTCGCGCAGGGCCTCAAGATCGGTGGACTGATTGATCAGTCCGCGCCATTGCAGTTCATCGATGATATTCATGGGGGTCTTTCTAAAAGTCGAAGTTAAGCTGGCCATTTCTGGGCGTGGTCTACAAGCATGACTGGGATGTCATCCTCAATGGGATAGGCAATGCCCAGCCGCTCGTTGACGAGGACCTGTTTATCTTCCAGATATGTCAAAGGGCCCTTGTCTTGCGGGCAGACAAGGACCTCTAGCAACTTCGGGTCAAGACTCATGCGTCTTATCTTAGCGGGTAGAGGAAGAAGTTGGATCCCTCTACCCCACCTTCGACTTAGAGCAGGGAGGGAACGTTTGCAACCAGGGAGAAGAGATCCTTCGGGTCATCCGGGTTGGCGATGATGTCGATCTCGGACTCCAGGTCGGTGCCCTTGACAGAATCGCGCAGGTAACGCAGGGCGGAGAAGTCGTTGATGGCGAATCCGACGTCGTCGAAGAGCGTGATCTGCTCATCGTCATCGCGGCCGGTGGCCTGACCGGTGAGCACCTGGTAGAACTCGACAACCGGGAAGTCTTCCGGCTTCTGCTGGATTTCACCTTCGATGCGGGTCTGCTCTGGGAACTCTACGAAGACCTTGGACTTGTCCAGGATGGAGCTCTCCAGCTCGGTCTTGCCCGGGCAGTCACCGCCAACGGCATTGAGGTGTACGCCTGGGGCGACGTGGCGCTCAGCCAGAATCTGGTTCTGAGCCTTGTCTGCGGTACAGGTGGTGATGATGTCTGCGCCCAATACCGCCTCGTCGACGCTGGAACAAGCAGTGATATTAAAGCCCAGTGGCTCCAAGTTGCGCTTGAACTTTTCTACCGCCTCAGGGTCGATGTCATAGATGGTAATGTACTCAATTCCCATAACGCCGCGGAAGCCAAGCGCCTGGAACTCGGACTGGGAGCCCGCACCAACCATGGCCATGCGCTTGGAATCCTTGCGTGCCAAGTGCTTTGCCACCATGGCGGAGGTCGCGGCGGTACGCAGTGCGGTAAGCAGCGTCATCTCGGCTTCGAAGGTGGGGTAACCATTGTCGACGTCGGCAAGCACGCCAAAGGCAGTAACGGTCTGGAAACCGCGAGCTGGGTTGGATGGGTGACCGTTGACGTACTTGAAGGAGTACTCCTTGCCATTGGAGGTAGGCATGAGCTCGATAACGCCGAACGGGGTGTGGGAAGCAACGCGCGGAATCTTGTCGAAGCGCTCCCATTCGCGGTAGTCGGCCTCGAGGTAGTCCACCATTCCGGTAATGATGTTTTCTACGCCTTCGCGCTGAATCCAGCGCGCCATATTCTCTACATCTACGAACTTAACTGCGTGGTTCATAAAAGTTCCTTTCTATTTCTTTGGGTGAAGGTCTGTTTGCGGTGCAGCCGGGAAGCTGGAGGTTGGCAGGTGCTTGGCCTTCCTCTCTTCCGCGATGGCGCGAATGCGGTCGCGCCATGCGTACCACATTGCCATAAAGACCGGAACGAGGAGCAGGGTCGATGCAAGTGCAAAGGTGCCGATTGGATAATCAAAGGCCATCAAGATAATGACTAGGCCAATGAAGATGAGCACTGCCCAGTCTCCGCCTTCGCCAAACGGCGAGCGGTATCCCGGTCGGGTGTAGCTTCCGCTCTTGGCCAGGCGCACAAACTTGAGGTGTGAGAGCGCAACTGCCGCCCAGGACGCCAATGTGCCCAAGGCTGCCAGGTTAAGCACGATTTCAAACGCCATCTCCGGCACCACATAGTTGAGGAAGACGCCTACCAAGCCCACCATGGCCGCCATGACGATGCCGCCGTAGGGCACGCCCGACTTGGACATGCGAGCGCCGAACTTCGGGCCGGAGCCGGAAGTGGACATGTTGTACATAATGCGGCCGGTGGAATACAGGCCGGCGTTGAGCGAGGAAATCGCAGCGGTGATAACGACAAGCTGGAAAATCGGGGCCGCCGCACCTACACCGAGGGACTCAAAGAAGGTCACGAATGGCGACACGTCAGCGACGTAATCGGTGTACGGCAGCACGAGCGTGAGCAGCAGCACGGAGCCGAAGTAGAAAATCAGGATGCGCAGCAGCACGTTGTTGACTGCACGCGGAATGTGCTTTTCTACATTCTTGGTCTCGCCGGAAGTGGTACCAACGAGCTCAATGCCGGCATAGGCAAAGACGACACCCTGGACGACGATCACGGCTGGCATCAAGCCATTAGGTAACCAGCCGCCGGTGTCAGAAATGAGACTAAAGCCGGTCGGGTCGCCACTCGGGTGGCCAAAGATGAGGACGCCGATGGCTACCAACATGAAGATGATCAGCGCGACGATCTTAATCAAGGAGAACCAGTATTCCAGCTCGCCGAAGATCTTCACCGAGAGCATATTGAACACGAGGATGCCGCAGATGACCACGAGCGCAAGTAGCCACTGCGGGACGGAATCGAGCCACGAGGTGTATTGGCTAAACCATTTGATGTAAATGGCGACGGCCGTGCCATCCGCCACTAGAGTCATGGCCCAGTTTCCCCAGTACAACCAACCGGTGACGAAAGCGGTCTTCTCGCCATAAAACTCGCGAGCATAAGACACGAAGGAGCCGGAGCTGGGGCGATAGACGATGAGCTCGCCAAGTGAGCGCAAGATGATGTAGCCGAAGAAGCCACATACGAGGTACAGCACGGCGAGGAAGGGGCCCGCGTCTTGCAGGCGGCCGCCGGTGCCCAGGAGAAGGCCGGTACCGATTGCGGAACCGATGGCAATCATCTGCAACTGGCGATTGCCCATTCCCTTTTGCAAGCCATGGTCTTCCGAGGCGTGGACCGCCTTTTCATTCTCGTGTGGCCCAGCTGGGGTGGGCGGAGAATTTACTGTCATAGGAGAGATCGTCCTTTCATTACGGTGAATGAGTCTGTTAGGTCACATTCCCTGCAAGAATACTAACGCACCACACTGTTACCCATGTCACCACTACCCCCACTGTGTTCAACAACCCAGTTGACAGGTTGGGAATGGGGGTCAATCTCCCACCCCCGCAGCGAGACAAAAAAGAACCGCATGGCCGTAGACCATGCGGTTCTTAAAGCGCACCGAGAACTAGCGCAGCGGCTTCTGCGCCCACGTGCGAGCAGCCGCGGCACGCTGGCGGACAGTCTCGCGCTGCTCAGCCACGCGGACACCAGCGGTGCCGCCCTTGGTGGCACGAGAGGCCACTGCCCCGTCGATAGTGAGCACTTCACGGACGCTAGGCTTCAGCCGCTTGTCGACGCCCGCCAACTCCTCATCGGTCAGCTCAACCAGGTCGACGCCTCGTTCCTCAGCGATGCGCACGCAGGCGCCGGACGCTTCGTGCGCCTCACGGAAAGGAACGCCTTGGCGAACCATCCATTCGGCCAAGTCGGTAGCCAGCGTGAACCCGCTCGGGGCAAGTTCGCGCATGCGGTCCTCGTGGAAAGTCAGCGTGGACACCAGACCGGTCATTGCCGGCAGCAGCAGGTTAAGCTGCGCCACCGAATCAACGATGGGCTCCTTATCTTCCTGCAGGTCGCGGTTATAGGCCAGCGGCTGTGCCTTCAGCGTAGACAGGAGGCCAGTGAGGTTACCGATAAGGCGGCCGGTCTTGCCGCGGGTAAGCTCCGGCACGTCCGGATTCTTCTTTTGCGGCATGATGGACGAGCCGGTCGACCATGCATCATCCAGGGTGACGTAGCCGTATTCCGGCGTGCACCAGTAGATAATTTCTTCCGAAAGTCGGGACATGTCGACGGCAATCTGCGCCAAGACGAAAGCCGTCTCGGAGGCGAAGTCACGAGCCGCAGTGCCATCCAGGGAGTTCTCCGCGGCGGCATCAAAGCCGAGTTCCTCCGCAATGGCTTCAGGATCTAGCTGCAAGGAGGAGCCGGCAAGAGCGCCGGAGCCGTAGGGCGATACCGCCAAGCGCTTATCCAGGTCCTGCAGACGCTCAATATCGCGCAGAAGTGGCTGCGCATGTCCCAAAAGCTCGTGCGCCAGCAGAATTGGCTGTGCCGCCTGCGAGTGAGTTTTGCCCGGCATAATGGCGTCCGGATGTGCTGCTGCCCGATCAGCCAAGGCATCCACCAAATCGCTCACCTGAGCCGCGGTATCGCGAATAGCATCGCGTACCCACATGCGAAACAGGGTCGCGACCTGGTCATTACGGGAACGACCAGCGCGCAGGCGACCGCCTACCTCTGGGCCCACAATCTCGATGAGCCCGCGCTCCATCGCACCATGGACGTCTTCGTCCGTGGGCGCTGGGTGGAACTCACCGGAGGCCACCTTCTCCCCTAGCTCGGTGAGGCCGGAGAGCATGGTGTTCAAGTCGACGTCGGAAAGCAGGCCCGCTTTGTGCAGCACCTTGGCATGGGCCTTGGAGGCTAGTACGTCATATGGCGCCAGCACCCAGTCAAAGTGAGTGGATACAGAGAGGGCAAACATCGCCTCAGACGGTCCGCCGGAGAAGCGGCCACCCCATAGGGCACCCTCATTAGTCTTATGCGGTTCCATGTGCTCCTACTTCTGCGCGCTGGTGGGGAAACCACCGTCGCGGTCACGCTGGTTGGAGATCTGGGTGGACAGGCCGTGCAGCTGCACAAAGCCCTTAGCTGCGGTCTGGTCGAAGGTATCGCCAGTGTCATAAGTAGCCAGGTCAAAGGAGTACAGGGACTGGCCGGAACGGCGACCGGTGACTGTGGCGGTACCGGCATGCATGCTCAGGCGGATATCACCGGTGACGTTTTCCTGGGACTCCTCAACGAAAGCATCCAAGGAACGCTTCAGCGGCGAGTGCCAGAGGCCGTCATAGACCTCCTCGGACCAGCGGGCATCGGTCAAGCGCTTGTAGCGAGCCAACTCGCGTTCCACGGTGACATCCTCCAGCGCCTCGTGGGCCTGGATGAGGACCATGGCGCCCGGAGCCTCATAGACCTCACGGGACTTAATGCCCACCAAGCGGTCCTCCACCATATCCAGACGGCCAATGCCCTGGGCACCAGCGCGGCGGTTGACCTCTTCAATAATCTGCAGCGGGGACATCTTCTGACCATCGACTGCGACCGGGATGCCCTTCTCAAAGGAGATGATAATTTCATCCGGGGCATTACCCAGGCCTGGATCCTCGGTATAGGCGTAGAGATCCTTTGTTGGCGGGTTCCACAGATCTTCAAGGAATCCGGTCTCTACCGCGCGGCCCCACAGGTTCTGATCGATAGAAAATGGCGAGGACGCGGACTGCTCAATCGGCAGGTTGATCTCTTCCGCGAAGGCGATGGCCTTATCGCGGGTCCACGCATAATCGCGTGCAGGGGCGATAATTTCGAGGGAAGGATCCTGGGCGCGGAAGGAAACCTCGAAGCGTACCTGGTCATTACCCTTGCCGGTGCAGCCGTGGGAGACGTGGGTGCCGCCGAATTCCTGCGCGGCCTTTACCAAGTGCTTGGTAATGAGGGGGCGGGAAATAGCCGATACCAGCGGGTACTGCTTCATGTACATGCCGTTTGCCTTGATGGTGGGAACGCAGTACTCCTCTGCGAACTCATCCTTGGCATCGATAACGATGGACTCTACGGCACCGCAGTCAAGTGCACGCTGGCGAACCGATTCCATATCTTCGCCGCCTTGGCCCAAGTCCAGGGAAACGGCGACTACGTCACCACCGGTCATTTTTGCCAGGTATGGGATGGCAACGGAAGTATCAAGGCCACCAGAGTAAGCCAATACTACGCGTGCGGACATGGTTAATCTCCTTGCTCTATTGGAAACAATTCATCTAAGTACATAATATACGCTGGTGGTGGGAATTGCCACCACCACCGTCTAAATATTCCGCGTGGTAAGTGTCACTGCCAGATCTGCACCCGTGACACCCTCGCGCGCCAAGACGAAGATGGTGTCATCGCCGGCGATGCAGCCAATGACATCGTGCAGCCCCACCCTGTCAATAAAGCTGGCAAGGTACTGGGCCGCACCGGCTGGGGTGCGCAACATGGCTATATTGCCGGAAGAATCATGGGATACCACCAGTTCATCGAGCATGCGGCGCAGCTTTTCACGGGGGCCGCCCACCTGGTCTTCAAATTGCTCCAGCTCACCGCCGACCACGTAGAAGGAACGGCCACCATCGCGCTTTACCTTCTTCGCCCCCAGCTCATCCAAGTCACGGGACAAAGTGGCTTGCGTGATGTCGATGCCGTCTGCGAGGAGAAGCTCGGATAGTTGCACCTGGCTGGTGACGCGATTGCGATCCAAAATCTCTAGGATCTTGGCCTGCCGAGCATTGCGGGTGGTCGGGGTGTTCATTACTTAGTTGATCTCCTTATTTATTTCGAGCAACCAGACAAGAAGCGCTTTCTGCGCATGCAGGCGGTTCTCCGCTTCATCAAAGACGCGCGACTGCGGTCCATCAATTACCTCAGCCGTGACCTCATTTCCACGGTACGCCGGCAAACAATGTAAGAATATTGCATCCTTATGCGCTTTGCTCATTATGGTCGAATCAACCTGATATGGCAGGAACGGCGTACGCCTATCGCGACCATCATTTTCCTGCCCCATAGAGGTCCAGGTATCGGTGATGACTACGTCTGCGCCTGCAACTTCATCTACGTCATCAGTGATGGTGATGTTGCCCCGCTTGCGCGCGCGGTCGACAAATTCCTGGCGCGGCTGGAATCCTTCGGGCGCGATAATGGAGACGTCCATGCCGGCCGTGGCGAAACCAATCATGTAGGAGTTAGCCATATTATTATCGCCATCGCCCAGGTAGACGGCCTTTTTGCCTTTGAGGTCTCCCAGATTCTCGCGACAGGTCAGCAGGTCAGCCAGAATCTGGCAGGGATGCAGGTCGTCGGAAAGCGCATTGACCAGAGGAACGGTAGTAGTCTCCGCCATCTGGAGGAGGTTGTCGTGGTCAAAGGTGCGCCACACGATTGCCTCCACGTACCGCGAAAGCACCTCGGCCGTGTCTTGGTAAGACTCCCCCTTGCCCATCTGAGTCGTAGAAGTATCGACGGTAATGGCCTTGCCGCCCATATTCGCTACTGCGGTTTCAAAAGAAAAGCGGGTACGGGTAGACGTTTTATCAAAGAGCACCGCCACGGTCTTAGGCCCCTCTAGTGGGCGCTCTGCGAAGGGATCCTTCTTGAGTCTTTCAGCTAGATCCAAAACGGTTGCTTGTTCTTGTGGGCTGAGATCGTCGTCAGCCAGAAAGTGTCGCAGGCTCATGCCAGTTCCTCCATTATCGTCCGAAGTGTTGTCAGTGCTGTGTCTAGTTCATCGTGGGAAATAACCAAGGGCGGGGTGAGGCGGAGTACATTCTCACTGGGTGCGTTGAGGATGAGCCCCTGTGCAAGCCCGTCGCGCACGGCCTGCTTAGCCACCGGTTGTGCTAAAACAATGCCGAGCATCAGGTCGCGGCCGCGTACGCGTTCTACAAGCGGCAATTTTTCAATCTCTTGCCGCAGATAGTCACCCTTATGGGTAACTTCCGCAAGAAATTCCGCATCCACGTATCCGGTGGCGCCTGCAATTGCTACTGAAATCGTCATAGGGGTGACTATAGCAATAAATACACTCGGCCGTATGTTATTCATACAATTTAGAAAAATGCCTGGTTAAAGCTTCGTCAGGAGCGGAAAAATGTATGAAAAAGGGGCGGTGAGCTAAATCTCACCGCCCCTTTTTTGGGAAAGCTATGCGCGCATCTCTGCGCCCAAGCGCTGCTTAGCCAGCTCCGCTGCCGCCGTACGGTGCTCGTTGACTTCCTCATCGGTCAACGTGCGGTCCGCTGCACGGAACAGAAGCTGGAAGGCCAAGGACTTCTTGCCCTCACCCAACTGCTCACCACGGAAAATGTCGAAGAGCTCGACGGACTCGATGAGCTCACCCGCCCCCTCTTCCACGGTGGCGCGCACGCGCTCTGCTGGGACATCTTCATCCACCACGAGCGCGATGTCCTGGTGCAATGCTGGGAAGGAGGATAGTACCGGTGCAGGAAACTTCTCTTCCAATGGCATAGCGGTAACGTCCAGCTCCATAGCGCAAGTACGCGCCGGCAGGTTCAGCGCTTCCAGAACCTGCGGGTGAAGCTCACCGGCATGGCCCAGAACCACATCGGTGCCAGCCACCTTCACGGCAGCACAACGACCTGGGTGCCAGGGAAGAACGTTCGCTGCCTCCAGCTCGATATCCACGCCGGCGGCGCGAGCGACCTGGCGGGCGGATTCGATAGCGTCGGCGTAGCTATATGCGCGACCCTCGCCCCACGGTCCCTCATGCTCAATATTGCCGGTGGCCACCGTTGCAACGTGCAGCGGCTGCTCAGGAAGGGTATCCAGAAGTTCGGAAACAACCTGCTCAGAAGGTCGCTGCTCTACAGAAGGCATGGGCGATGCCGCGGCGCGCTTGAATGCCACTTGCTGCAGGCCATACAGGGCGAGGTCGCTGCGGCCACGCGCAACATTGCGGCCGATGGCCTCCAGCATGTTCGGAAGCAGAGTCGTGGACAAGATGGCCTTATCTGCCTCAAGCGGATTCTGCACCTCTACGGTGCGGCGGCGAGCATCGTCATTGTCCAAGCCCCACACATCAAAGGTGTCGTTCGCCACGAACGGGGCCGGCAATACCTCTGCATAACCGGCATAGGCCAAGCCGTGACCAATAGCGCGGCGACGCTTCTGCGCTGGGGTCAGACCGCGACCGCCGGCCGGAGTAGGCAAGACGGTGGGAATGTCCTCCAAGCCCTCCAGACGTAGGACCTCCTCAATGAGGTCAACATCCATAGAGATATCGGTGCGCCATGTGGCGGGCGTTACCTGCAGCATTTCGCCCTCATCGGTAACAGTGCAGCCGACTTCCTCGAGGCGGGAAATAACGGTCTCACGGGAATAGTCAACGCCTGCATACTCGCTAGCCTTTGCGGTGCGCAGCGCAATTGGCTCGCGCTTGGCGACGTCCCCGATAAGCGTCCGGCTTTCCTCAATGGTGCCGCCCGCCAGCTGCTGCAAAAGCGCGCATGCGGTGTCTAGAGCGACCTCGACAATCGCAGGGTCCACGCCGCGCTCGAAGCGGCGGGAGGACTCGGACGACAACTTATGGCGGCGGGAGGTGCGCGCCACGGTGATCGGATCCCAGATAGCGGATTCGAAGACAACATCAGTGGTCTCTGCCGAGATTTCGGAGGTAGTACCGCCCATGACACCGGCCAGTGACTGGATGCCATTGTCATCGCAGATGACCACATCTTCTGCAGAAAGCTCACGCTTTACGTGATCCAGCGTCTCAAACTTCTCGCCTTCGTTGGCATTACGGACAACGAGATTTCCTTGGATAACGTTGGCGTCAAATGCATGCATCGGGGCGCCCAAAAGCAACATCACATAGTTAGTAATGTCCGTGGGCAGGTTCACGCTGCGCTGGCCGCAGAGCATGAGCTCACGCTCCAGCCAGAACGGGGTACGCGCCTGCGGGTCTATACCGCTGACTTTGCGGAGGCCGAAACGCTGCGCCTTGGTCGCGGGGTCTAGAGTGACGTCGATAAGCGAGCCCTGCGCCGCCGGAACAACAGAGGTATCAATTCCAGCAACCGACGGATCCTTGGCAATATCGGCAAATTCTAGATCGAAAGCGGAGGCAATCTCACGGCTCAAACCGCGCGCGGACAGGGCGTAGCCGCGATCCGGGGTGATGTTGACGTCAAAATCGGTATCGTGCAGCCCAATAATCGGGCGAGCATCCTCGCCCACCTTATCTGCGACGTCATCGCCCAAGACGATGATGCCGTTGGCCTGCGCGCCCAAACCGAGCTCAGCGCCGGAGCACAGCATGCCATTGGAGATATGGTCGTAAGTCTCGCGAGCCGCAATTTTAAAGCCACCTGGCAGTTCCGAGCCCGGAAGCGCGACGACGACATAGTCATTCAAACGGAAATTACGAGCACCGCAAATGATGCCCTGCAGCTCGCCCGTCCCATTAGCCTGGCCAACATTCACCTGGCAGTAGCGGATGGGCTTTTTGAACTGAGTAAGTTCCTCGATCTCTACCACCTGGCCGATGACCAGCGGACCGGTGCTCTCCGGAACGGCAGCATAACCTTCGGTTTCAAAACCGACGCGTACGAATCCAGAGTCCATATCAGCAGCGGAAACGTTCCAGCCAGGGTTCTTAGCGCCCAGGATGCGGGTGACCCAGTCTTGGGAAATAAGCATTAGTGTGTCTATCCTTTCTGGGTTTTAAGCCTGCACGCCAAACGGCAGGGTGAAGCGGACATCGCCTTCGACCATGTCGCGCATATCGGTCAAGCCATTGCGGAACTGCAGCGTGCGCTCGAGGCCCATGCCAAAGGCAAAGCCCGTGTATTCCTCTGGGTCAACACCTACGGCGCGCAGCACATTGGGATTCACCATGCCGCAGCCGCCCCACTCGATCCAACCGGCGCCGCCCTTCTTATTGGGGAACCACACATCAACCTCGGCAGAGGGCTCGGTGAATGGGAAGTAATTCACGCGCATGCGCGTCGTGGTCTCCGGACCGAACAACACCTTGGCCAAGTGCTCAAGGGTGCCGCGCAGGTGAGCCATGGTCAGGCCCTTATCCACGGCCAAACCTTCTACCTGGTGGAAAACCGGGGTGTGGGTGGCATCCAGCTCATCGGTGCGGAATACGCGACCTGGGCAAGCGATATACAGCGGCACATCGCGCTCCAGCATCGTGCGCACCTGAACTGGGGAGGTGTGCGTGCGTAGTACCTGCTTAGAGCCCTCGCCGGAGACGTGGAACGTATCCTGCAAGGTACGTGCTGGGTGATCCGGCTTAAAATTCAAAGCGTCGAAGTTAAAGTACTCTGCCTCAACCTCGGGGCCATCCGCGATTTCCCAGCCCATACCGACGAAAATATCCGCAATGCGCTCAGAGAGTGCGGTAATTGGGTGAAGAGCACCAGTCTGGGTGCGGGTGGTGGGAATGGTGACGTCAACGGTCTCTGCTCGCAACTGCTCCTCGCGAGCCTTTTGCTCCAAGACATCCTTAACCTGGGCAAAGCGCTTTTCCATCTTGCCGCGGGCCATGTTGACAGCCTTGCCAGCGCTCTTGCGCTGATCCTTGGGCAGCTGCCCCAAAGACTGGCGCGCCTGCGGAATATAGCCGCCATCTCCTAGGTGCTCGCGGCGGGCTGCAGCCAGCTCATCGAGCGTTTCGGCTGCGTCGAAGGCTGCGATAGCCTTATCGGCCGCGGCCCCAAGAGCCTCTTCGGTCAATTCGATCTGCGGTGTATCGGACACGTACTTCGTACCTTCTTCTCGCGCGAAAACTAACGCGTGCAATCTTACTCTGTCCCGGCTAGTCCGACCGCCCCAGGGACCCCCTTTTCATTCGGGGATCTGCTTAGCTGTGCTCTTGGGCTTTTGCTGACTCATAAAGACAGATACTCGCCGCGGTCGCTAGGTTGAGTGACTCTGCGCGCCCACGTAGCGGAATACGCACCCGCATATCGGCTTCTTCCAGTAGCTCGCCCAACCCGTGGGCCTCGTTGCCAAAAAGCCACGCCGTCGGTTGGGACAAATCTGCCTCTGCGAGGTCTACTTCCCCATCAGCGGCCGTCGCCACAATCTGCATGCCCGACTTGCGCAGCTGCCCCAAAACGTCTTTGATATTGGGATCCCTCGCTACCGGGACATGAAATAGCGAACCGGCCGAAGCGCGCGCTACCTTGCAGCTGAGGGGATCGACCGTCTCGCCCGCAAAAATTACTCCATCTGCGCCCATGGCGTCGGAAGTCCTAATCAACGTGCCTGCATTGCCCGGCTCCGAAGTGAGCACGGGAACAGAGACCAAACTCGGCTTGCCGTTAAGGATTTTGCCCGCGGACCACAGCACTGGCTTGCATAGCGCGAAAAGCCCCGTGGTGGTGGCGGTATCAGATAAATGCTTAGCCGCCTTATCGGTAATGGGATGGACGTACACCCCCATGTATCCACAGGCGGTAATAATGTCACCGAAGCGTTCTGCGGCCTTTTCAGTGACGAAAACATCGACAGCCGCGCCTGTAGACACCGCGGCATCGACGGCGTTTTCTCCCTCAATCAGGAATTGCTTCGCCTTCTTCCGGTTAGCCGCACGGTGCAGCTTGGCTGCATTAACAATGCGCGGGGTGCGTTCAGTAAAGGCAGAGTCAAAATCCAAATTCATGGCTCCTACCCTACCTACTAGTTGCCTAGCCCCAGACTCAGACCCAGCTGCGTATGCAAAACAAAAAATCCTGTTGCCGGTATGGCAACAGGATCACAATGTTGAGTGCTACTTAGCTAGTGGCACGCCGCGGGCGTCCTTGTCGTAATCACCGGCGCCGGCGATGATCATAATGAACTCAATGAAAACCCAGATTCCGACGATGGCCCAAAACGCGAACCCGAGCAAGAACCAGAAAGTAGCCCAGCCCAAGATATTAAGCACCAGCTGCGCTACACCGAAGGTCGTGCGGCCGGTATAGAAGTTATGTGCGCCGAAGGAGCCCAAGAAGAAGCACAGAAGCAAAGTCGCGATCCAAGACTTTTGCTGTCCTTGCGCCACATACTGCTGCTGCACTGGATAGGAACCCATATTCGGTTGTGGTGCATAGCCTTGGTTGTACTGCGGCTGGTAACCGGCTTGCTGGTTGTAGGGGTTGTACTGCTGGCCCTGGTTGTTGTCATAGGAGTGGCCAGAATACTCGCCGCTTTCTGGTTGGTAGCCACCATTTGGGTTTGTCACAGGGAATCTGCTCCTCGGTCTCGGGGTCACTCGTGGTCTGGACTCAATGTAGCATGCGAGACCGAGCTCATTAGACAGATAGAGTATAAAACGAACAAAGCCCGCTTCGCCCGGCACATAAACCGGAGAAACGGGCGTTGTGTCCCTAGTAACTAGGCAGCCTTAGGAGCGTTGACGTCCTCAGGCAGAGCAGCCTTAGCAGCCTCGCACAGTGCGGAGAATGCCTCGAAGTCATTGACAGCAAGCTCAGCTAGGATCTTGCGGTCAACCTCGATCTCAGCCAGGCGCAGGCCGTGGATGAGACGGTTGTAGGTGATGTCGTTCATGCGGGCAGCAGCGTTGATGCGCTGGATCCACAGCTTACGGAACTCAGACTTACGAGCGCGACGATCGCGGTAAGCGTAAGTCATGGAGTGCAGCCACTGCTCCTTCGCCTTACGGTACAGGCGGGAACGCTGGCCGCGGTAGCCCTTAGCGGACTTCAAAATCGCGCGACGCTTCTTCTTTGCGTTAACTGAGCGCTTTACTCGTGCCACAGTGATACTTCCTTAATTCAAATTGTGATGGCGGATGTGGGTTGATTCGGCGCTACTATGCGCGGCCGAGCAGGCGCTTGACGCGCTTGGTGTCAGGCTGTGCGACTGCCTCGGTGCCCTTCAGACGACGGGTACGCTTGGACGGCTTGCCCTCCAGCAGGTGGCGGCGGCCAGCCTGCTCACGGCGCAGCTTGCCGGAACCGGTCACCTTGATACGCTTTGCGGTGCCCTTGTGGGTCTTCTGCTTCATGAGTATTAAGTCCTTAAATCCTACGTGGAATCTGGTCTACTTCTTGCCCTTGCGAACCGGACCCAAGACCATGGTCATATTGCGACCATCCTGCTTGGGGCGGGACTCGACAACGCCAACCTCAGCGACGTCATCAGCCAAACGCTCCAAGAGGCGGAAACCCAGCTCCGGACGCGATTGCTCACGACCACGGAACATGATGGTCACCTTGACCTTGGATCCCTTCTCGAGGAAGCGAACTACGTTACCCTTCTTGGTCTCATAATCGTGATCATCGATCTTCGGGCGGAACTTCTGTTCCTTAACCACGGTCTGCTGCTGGTTCTTACGGGCTTCGCGAGCCTTCTGAGCCTGCTCGTACTTGAACTTGCCGTAGTCCATGATCTTGGCCACTGGGGGCTTTGCCTTCGGGGCTACCTCAACCAAGTCAAGGTCAGCCTCGTATGCAAGCTTGCGAGCATCATCGGTACGGACGATGCCCACCTGTTCACCACCGGGGCCTACCAAACGGACCTCGGGTACTCGGATACGCTCATTGATGCGAGCTTCAGCGCTGATTGTGGTTCTCCTCGATTAGGGGGTGTATGAGTAAGTAGTTCACCTACCGGGACCACAAACGAATCAAACCCGGTCTGCCAAAGACAGCCGGGAGTTCTCACAGTGCCAAGCACAAGTGCTTGGTTACCTTTACCTTTATCCTACGAAACATGTTCGCGGCATCGGGTGGGAGAGACTCCGCTTGCGACCCACGCACCTCGAAAAGGCGTCATGGGCGGTAGTGGCTTTGAGGATAGCAGCTTCTACCCTTTCCACCAAATCGCAACTCGCCTAGCTGTCCTTGCATTGGGCAGCTGGTTTGATATTGCCCTTCTCTACCCCTTTATCAACGATGTCCACTAACTCATGGGCGAGATAGTTTACCGCTGGCTCGGCTTTGGCATAATCCTCGCCATCTGTAACCACAGATAACGCGACGCCGACGCGCTTGCCGGCAACCTCATGAACTCCAAATTGGCGGTAGGTGTACTCATTGTCGTCCTCGTCCAAGCCCCAGCCGCTTTTAGCGCGGGTTCGTTTCTCTTTCGACAGGCCAATTTTCTGCCAGGACACAATGTCTTTGAGCACCTTGTGGACGTAGTCCGCCTCCTCAATGCAAGGCAATTCAGCACCGAAGACTGCTTGGTCTTTCAATGACCACGTGGAGTAGCCAAAAGCGGTGTCATGGATATCCGCGTGTGATCCATAGTCTTCGAGCAATTCCTCTACTGCCTTATCGGCGGAGCCTTCGCGCCATTTCACCTGCGACCATAGGGCGTAGGCGGCATCGTTATCGGATTCCTTGATTGCCAGGTCGACCAAACTCTTATTCGCGCCGTCTTTCAGTGCGGCGATGGCGATAGGGACCTTTACCGTGGACCAGACGGGACCCTTACCCTTATCGCCCACAGCAATAGTGTCATCGCCAGCCGAAATAGCAACCCCAACCTTGGCGTGGTATTTCTTTGCAGTCTTGTCTACTGCACGATCAAGCTGAGAGCGCACTAAGTCTGGGTCGGGCGCTGGAGAGGACGTCGCGGGTGCTGAGACGTTCTCGGACTCAGGATCACCAGAGCAAGCGCTCACCGTAAACAGAGCGAGCGCTGCCAACAGGCTGGCGCCGAGGCGGTAACTATTCACAGTGTCCCTACTTCAACATGTCCTTTAGGTAGCTACCGGTATAGGAGCCCTCCACCTGCGCGACATCTTCCGGGGTGCCCTGCGCGACTACGGTGCCACCGCCGGCACCGCCTTCCGGTCCCATATCCACGATCCAGTCCGCAGCCTTGATGACATCGAGGTTGTGCTCGATGACGAGCACCGAATTTCCCTTGTCTACAAGGCCCTGGATGACCAACATCAGCTTGCGGATGTCTTCAAAGTGCAGACCGGTGGTCGGCTCGTCCAGGATGTAGATAGTCCTACCGTTGGTGCGCTTTTGCAGCTCTGAGGCGAGCTTAACGCGTTGCGCCTCACCGCCAGACAGTGTGGTAGCGGCTTGGCCGAGGCGGACGTAGCCCAAGCCGACGTCGACAAGCGTGGCAAGGTAGCGGTGAATCGAGTTAATGGGTTCGAAGAAGTCCGCTGCCTCAGAAATTGGCATATCAAGAACCTCGGCGATGTTCTTTCCCTTGTAGTGCACTTCCAGGGTCTCGCGGTTATAGCGAGCGCCCTCACACACCTCACACGGAACATACACGTCCGGCAGGAAGTTCATCTCGATCTTGATGGTGCCATCGCCTTGGCATGCCTCGCAGCGCCCACCCTTGACGTTGAAGGAGAAGCGGCCGGCCTTGTAGCCGCGAACCTTGGCCTCCTGGGTTTCGGCAAAAAGGTTACGGATCTTGTCAAAGACGCCCGTGTAGGTCGCCGGGTTGGAACGCGGCGTACGGCCAATCGGGCTCTGGTCAACCTGGACCAGCTTATCCAGGTGCTCCACGCCCTCGACGCGCTTGGCGCGGCCGGGCACCTGGCGGGCGCGGTTGAGCTTATTGGCCAAGGTCTTGGCCAAAATCTCATTAACCACGGTGGACTTACCAGAACCAGAAACACCGGTAATGCATGCCAACACTCCCAGCGGGATTTCGACGTTAATGCCCTTCAGGTTATTCTCGCGTGCACCCACCACTTTCAGGGTGCGGCCCTTGTCGATCTCGCGGCGGTGATCCGGGACAGCGAGCACCTTCTTGCCAGAAAGGTACTGGCCAGTCAGGGACTCCTCTACCTTTTCAATTCCCGCCGGTTCGCCTTGATAGACCACCTCGCCACCATATTCACCGGCACGCGGGCCCACATCGACAAGCCAATCGGACTCTCGGATGGTGTCTTCGTCATGTTCGACCACGATGAGGGTATTGCCAATATCGCGCAAACGCTGCAGGGTCTTAATAAGGCGCTGGTTATCGCGTTGGTGCAAACCAATGGAAGGCTCATCGAGCACATAAAGTACGCCGGCCAAACCGGAACCAATCTGCGTGGCCAAACGGATGCGTTGTGCCTCGCCGCCCGAAAGCGTGGACGCACCGCGATCCAGGGTCAGGTAATTCAGACCGACGTCCAGAAGGAAGCGCAACCGAGCCTGGGTTTCCTTGAGTACCGCACCGGCAATGATTTCCTCGCGGTGCCCCAGCACCAAAGAGTCCAGGAATTCAGAGGCATCTTCGATCGAAAGCGCACACAGCCCCGCAATGGACTGCTCACCGTGAGTAGTAGAGGCCAAGCGGACAGCCAAGATCTCCGGCTTCAAGCGCGTGCCTTTACAGGTGCTGCACGGCACGCGGCGGGTGTACTGCAGCAGGCGATCCTTTTGGGACTGAGAATCGGTCGTTTCCAGTTTGCGGTGAATGAAACCGGTCGCGCCCTCAAACGGCGCGGTCCAATTGCGCTGGCGCCCGTAGCGGTTCTTGTACCGAACCTGCACCTCCTCGTCCGTGCCATAGATGAGCGCATGGCGCTGCTCCTTGGTCAATTCGCTCACTGGCGTCTTAGGGTCAAAGCCCATTGCCTTGCCCAGACCCTCCACTAGTTTGACAAAGTAGCGGGAGTTGGGAGAGGAGTGCCACGGCTGAATCGCATCAACCGCCGGGGCATCCGGATCCGGAATAAGCAGGTCAACATCGACTTCCAGCTTGGTACCCAAACCATCACACACCGGGCAAGAACCAAACGGAGCATTGAAGGAAAAGGCACGGGGCTCATACTCTTCAATGGTCAAGGTGTGGCCATTGGGGCAGGCGGCCTTTTCCGAGTACGTGTGGGTGAGCTCTTCCCTATCTACGAACTCGATGGTGACCAGACCATCGGCCAAGCGCAGGGCCGTTTCCACCGAATCCGTTAAGCGTTGCTTCTGCGAGGCCTTCACCTGCAGGCGGTCAACCACTACCTCAATATTGTGCTTGATCTGCTTCTTTAGCTTGGGAGGATCACTGAGCTGATGGGTCTCTCCATCCACTCGCACGCGGGAATAACCCTGCGCCGAAAGATCCTGAAAAAGATCTACAAACTCGCCCTTGCGCTTACGCACTACCGGTGCAAGCACCTGGAACTTCAGCTTTTCTTCCAGATCCAGCACCGCATCCACAATCTGCTGCGGCGTTTGGCGTTCAATCACCGCATCGCACTTAGGGCAGTGCGGCGTACCAGCACGGGAAAATAGCAAGCGCAGGTAGTCGTAGATCTCCGTGATCGTGCCCACCGTAGAGCGTGGATTATGGTTGGTGGATTTTTGATCAATGGACACCGCGGGTGACAGGCCATCAATAAATTCCACGTTGGGCTTATCCATCTGCCCTAAGAACATGCGGGCATAAGAACTCAAGGATTCCACGTAGCGGCGCTGGCCTTCAGCGAAGATGGTGTCAAAGGCCAGCGAAGATTTACCGGAGCCGGATAGGCCGGTAAAAACAACCATTTTATCGCGGGGGATATCGATATCCACGCCCTTGAGGTTGTGCTCGCGGGCACCGCGCACCACCAAACGATCAGCCACTGTGCTCAGACCTCCAGTACTAGGGATTGCAATCTTCCCTCGAATGTACCCGTAGGCTGGGACACATGACTAACGAGCTTCAGCTACATCAGATTTCCGTGTCCGAGATGGACAATAACTGCTACCTCCTTCAGGCGGGCGAAGAGGGCTTGCTTGTCGACGCCGCCGATGACGCGCCCGCAATCCTCGACATGGCCCGCAAGGCCGGAGTGAAAATTACCGCGGTGCTCACGACCCACCGCCACTGGGACCACGTGCGCGCACTCGAGGAGATTTTGTCCGAAACGGGTGCTACTCACTACGCCTCCTTCCTTGATTCCCCCGCCATCCCGGCTGAGGTAGACGTGGAGCTGCGCAAGGGCGATTCCATCGAGTTCGCGGGTCTTCAGCTGCCAGTCATCATCTTGCGCGGCCACACCCCCGGCGGTGCAGCCCTAGTTGCAAGCATCGATGGCGTCACCAATCTCTTCGTAGGCGATTCCCTCTTCCCCGGTGGCCTGGGCAAGACTACCTCTGAGGGAGACTTCGTCCGTCTATATAAGGACGTCACCGCGCGCATCTTTGATGAGTTCCCCGACAATACGATCGTGCGCCCGGGACACGGCAAGTCCACGACCTTGGGCGAGGAGCGACCCAAGCTTGGTGACTGGTGGGAACGCCGCTGGTGATCCAAAGGCGGTTTTCCGCGTACAATGGTCTAGCACACGATAGGTCTAGAACAACGAGCTAAGGAGCTTTAAGGACTATGATTCGCAAGCTTGCCCGCCCCATGCTGGCATCCGTATTTGTATGGGAAGGCGTAGACAACCTGCGCAACGCGTCCGAGCATGTCAAGGAGACCGAGGGTTTCCTCAAGACCGTGCGCAAGGCCGTTCCTTCTGAGTACCAGGGCTACATCCCCAATGACCCAGAACTAGTTACCCGCGCCATTGGCGGCGCTAAGGTAGGCGCCGGCTCCACCTTGGCTCTGGGCAAGGCACCGCGCACTTCCGCTGCGGTACTGGCCGCCGCAACCCTGCCTAACCTGATTGGCAAGAATAACTTCTGGGCAGCAGACAACAAGGAAGACAAGGAATCCCGCCGCAACGGATTCGTTACCAACACCGCTTTGCTCGGCGCCCTATTTATCGCTACCCAGGACACCGAGGGCAAGCCTTCCCTGCGTTGGCGCGCACAGAAGGCCGGCAAGCGCACGAATAAGAAGATTCAGCAGGCGCTGCCTACTAAATCTGAATCCGAGCAGAAACGCGAAGAGCTCTCTGCCCGTGCTAACGAGCTGTCTTCCAAGGCCGGCGACTGGATCAACGAGACCTCTGCCAAGGCACAGGCTTATGTAGACGACAACAAGGATGACTGGCAGTCCACCGGCCGCG
The DNA here is from genome assembly GCA_938008395.1 of Corynebacterium tuberculostearicum. Lineage (GTDB taxonomy): Bacteria > Actinomycetota > Actinomycetes > Mycobacteriales > Mycobacteriaceae > Corynebacterium > Corynebacterium tuberculostearicum_L. The sequence continues at coordinate 79,179 of CALLKG010000063.1, read as the reverse complement.
GTCTGCTGGATACCGCCAAGTCCTATGTTGACGATGCGAAGACCTACGTAGAGGACAACAAGGACGATTGGCAGGAGTCTGGCCGCGGCTTGCTGGGCAACGCCAAGTCCTTCATCGAGGACTCGGTCGACAACGCCAAGACTTACGTTGAAGACAATAAGGGTGACTGGCTCGAGACCGCACAGGCTAATCGCGACATCGCCCGTACCCGTGCTGTGAAGGCAGCTACCAAGGCTCAGGCACGTGCCGACAAGGCCGTCGCCAAGCTGGATGGCGCCAAGTCCAAGCGCGCAAACAAGAAGGCTTCCAAGCACGCTGACAAGCTGCAGCAGGAGGCAAATAAGAAGATCGAGGCAGCTATCAAGAAGCTGGAAAAGCGCTCTAAGTAGCCACATCTTCTTCAGCCGAGCATCTCGGCGATGACTCAACGGCCCAGCCTTATGCTGGGCCGTTGTTCTTTGTCACAGCAGGGTCTAAACTCATCTCTCCCCCTCGCCGGACAGCGTGCCCGGTACCTTCCACCCCATCAACGTCCAAACACCAAGGAGTCACGTGAACTCAGCATCCAATAAGCACGCGGCGGCCGCAGGTTCCTCGGAGCGCGAAGCCATCGCAACGGAGCAAGATTATGTGGACGGCCTTTTCTCCCGCCTCGACGATGAGGTGGCTGCAGCAAATGAACGGCTCAATGAGGTGCAGGCGGACGTAGATCCCTCCACCCCGGACGCAGATGCCTTGGTACGCCGCGAAACGGAATACCACGGGCTCCAAGCCAAGCTGGATCGTCTCAATGTGGCCCAAATGGGATTGGTCTTTGGCCGCATCGATATTGACGCCCCCGGTGACAATCCCACCGCGGAAGGCCTAGATCGCCGCTACATCGGCCGCATGGGACTCGATGCGCGTGAAGAGGACTATCGCACGCTCCTTCTAGATTGGCGTGCCCCCATGGCACGGCCCTTCTATCTCGCTACCACCGCCCAACCAGAAGGCGTGCACACCCGCCGCCAAATCCGCACCAAGGGGCGCACCGTCACCGGCATTCATGATGAGGTCCTTGCCGGTCCCGGCGTGCGTGAAGAAGAGGCCGGCGTAGCGAGCGAATCCGCTCTCTATCACGCTATGCAGCGAGCCCGCACGGGCCACATGGCTTCCATTGTGGAGACCATTCAGCGGGAGCAGGACGAGATTATCCGCGATAACACCCGCGGCGTGATGGTGGTAGAAGGCGGCCCTGGCACCGGTAAGACCGCAGTTGCGCTGCACCGCGTTGCCTATCTGCTCTATACCCACCGCGAGCTGCTTTCTGCCACTGGCGTACTCATCGTTGGTCCCAATAGCAGCTTCTTGGACTATATTTCGCGCGTGCTCCCAGAACTAGGCGAGACCGGCGTGGTGCTCTCCACCATCGGCGGACTCTTCCCTGGAATCGAACCGGAACACAAAGAAGACCTCGTGGCTCGGGAAATCAAGGGCAGCGACGCCATGGTGGAAATCCTCTCCACCGCGGTCAAGGACTACCAGCTGCTTCCCGACGCCCCCCGTGAGCTAGCAGTCGACGGCCTTACCTTAAGCGTCACGCCAAGGATGGTGAAAAGCGCCCGCACACGTGCACGCCGCTCGCGCAAGCCACACAATGAAGCGCGTGGTGCCTTCATTGAGCACCTCGTAGAGGACCTAGCCCAGCAAATGGCAGAAAAGGTAGGTGCCGATCCGCTTGGCGGAAAGAATCTTCTTTCCCGCGCCGATATTGATCAATTCCACGATGACCTTGCTGAGGACGCGGCCGTTACAGCCTTGATCGATGAATTTTGGCCCGAACTACACCCCACCGATGTACTTGCTGCTCTAGTCTCCTCACGCGAGCGTATCGCTTCCGCCGCCCACGGGTATGACGAGGAAACCCAAGAAGCCCTCTACCGCGCAGAGGGGCGAGCATGGACGGATTCGGATGCGGCCTTGCTCGACGAGCTTGCCGTCCTCATCGGCCTACCCAACCCTGAAGAAAAGAAGGCAGCCGATGACGCCGCGTGGCGCGAGCAAGTGGCGGATGCGGAAGACGCATTGGATATTTTGTCCTCCTCCGAGTCCACAGATAATGACGATGACATGTTTGAAGCAGAAATCCTCTCTGCCCACGATGTCATCGACGCCGAAACCCTGGCGCACCGCCAGGAGGTACGCGATAAGCGCACCACTGCCCAACGCGCCCGCGAAGATCATACGTGGGCTTATGGTCACATCATCGTGGACGAAGCCCAGGAATTAACGCCTATGGAGTGGCGAATGCTCTTCCGCCGCTGCCCTTCGAGGTGGATGACTTTGGTGGGTGATACCTCCCAGACTGGTTCCCCGGCAGGTGTTGATGACTGGGGCGAAGCTTTGGAGCCGTTTGTGGCGCAGCGCTTCCGTCACCACTTCTTAACCGTCAACTATCGCACCCCGCAGCCCATTACGGAATTGGCCAATGGCCTGTTGGAAATGATTAACCCTGATGCCATCCCGGCGACAGCCATCCGTGATGGAGTGCAGGTGCGCCGGCTTGAGCAGGGCAACTACGTCCCTGGAGTACACAGCGAAGAGGACGGCAGGCTCACAGCGGTTATTGACGCCGGCACGGCGGAGCGCTACAAGGGCCTCGAGTTTGACCACGTGGTCGTGCTCGATCCGCAGCGCATCGTGGATGCCTCCCCACAGGGATTGCAGAACCTCTATGTCTGCATCACTCGTGCCACTCAATCCCTCACGCTCGTTGGTGACTGCGGCGAAGTTCTTTAGGCTCCCGTAAGCTTTATGCCATGGCCTTATCTGACATCATGCGCAAAGCTGAAAGCTCACTTAACTCCATTACTTTGAAGCGCTCCCAACGGCGTGGATGGCAGCCCCTGATTGTGGGATATACAGGCTATGGCACCACCGATCAGGTGAGAATCTTCGGCCGCGTACTCATGCACGATCCTGATGAAGGCAAGAAGGATACGTGGGGTCAGCGCGGCTACCAGCAGTTTCTTACCATTCAAGTAGGACACCACGATGTTTCGGTAACTATTGGGGAAAAGACTGTCACCGGCACCACCGATCGAAACGGATACATTGACTTACTAGTCCATGACCACGAACTAGAGCCCGGGTGGCATACGGCAACAATCGAGGCCGCAAACGCGAAAGCCGTAGAGGTTCAGCTGCTTATCGTTGATCCGGCAGCCAAGATCGGCATCATTAGCGATATCGATGACACGGTGCTTGTCACGTGGCTGCCGCGTGCGCTCACGGCGGCGTGGAATTCCTGGGCCAAGCGCCCTAGCAAGCGACAGGCCGTTCCCGGAATGGCTGAATTCTATGCTCAGCTACAGCAACGCTTCCCCCAAGCCCCAGTGTTTTATCTATCTACGGGCGCTTGGAATACCTTTGGCTCGCTCAAGAAATTCCTGTCCCACCATGGTTTCCCCGCGGGTCCCATGCTGCTGACGGACTGGGGCCCAACGGAAACGGGACTTTTCCGCAGCGGGCAGGAGCACAAGCGTGTTCAACTGCGCAATCTACTCATTGCCTACCCGGATATGCAATGGATTCTCATTGGCGATGACGGACAGCATGATCCGCTCACCTACGGCGATGTGGCTAACGAGCATCCGGACCGGATCCACTCTGTGCTCATCCGCAATCTGAGCCCGCAAGAGCAGTTGCTCTCTCACGGCTCCCTGAGCCCTTTGGCCGATGCAAATGAGGAGGGCCACTTCTCTATCCCTTTGATTCAGGGCGCGAACGGCGACGCCATTGCCGCCGCATTCAACGCTGCACACCCAGCGGAGTAAACAGCGCTTAACGACGAAACCCGCCTTGGCCTTCCAACAAGACCAAGGCGGGTTTTAATCACCGCATTTAGCTGACGGTGTGAACGATCATTACATCGCAGTCGGACTGGCGAGCAACGTCTGCCGGCACGGAGCCCAGCAGGCGACCGGTCAGGGAGTTGATGCCGCGGTTGCCCACGATAAGCAGGTCAGCATCGTTGTCGTTGACGATGGACATCAGGGCCTGCACTGGGGTGCCCGGGCGAACAGCGGTTTCGACCTTGGAAGCGCCGAACTTCTCAGCGTGTGCCTTAGCATCCTTGAGGTTTGCCTCCGCCTTCTCATCGCCCAAAATGGTTACGGAATCCTGGCGCAGGGTCTTGGAAGCCTGCTCCTGGTTTTCGTAGTAAGCACAACCAATAATCAGATTGGAATCGAATGCGGCGGCGATCTTAGCTGCTCGCTCTACAGCGAGGAGAGAAGACTTAGAACCGTCAGTACCGACAACGATCGAGTTGTAGTCGCTCATGATGACCTTTCTTTGTGGGTGTGTACCCGGAGTGTTTATTTAGCCTACAGAGGCATTACTGCCAGTGTAACAACGAAAAAAGATTAACGTTTCTCGCTGGTATTAACTACGACGACGTCTACCTTTGACTTGTGGGTTAGTTCCGTTGGGACAGAACCAAAGACTCGACCACGAACGGAATTCACGCCGCGGTTTCCCACCACGAACAGGTCCACGTCATAGTCCTGACCTACTTCCAACAAGGCTTTTACTGGGTCTCCAGATTTCCCTACGATTTCAATGTGTTCCGCACCCTCCGACTCGGCGATACGGGTGGCATTGGTTAGGTAGGTACCGGCCATGTCCTCACTTACAACGGGCAGACCGGCTTCGTCGCCCCTCGGAGCACCAAGCATGGATCCAGCGTGGTTATAAAAAGCTGAGATAATAATCAGCTTAGCGTCGTACGCCCGTGCCATGGACGCCGCAGCGCGGACCGCGCGCAGGGAGGTTTCAGAGCCATCGGTGCCGACGGCAATGTTTTTATAAGTAAGCATTATTCTCCTTGCAGTTGAACTATTTCACAGTGACAACTAAACGGCGCTTCTGGCACTTATCCAGTATAACTAGCGCAGCCCTTAAGAGAAGTACCCGCGGAGCCAATCATCACTTTCAGGGGGAGAAAACTAAATTCCCGCTTCCTTCAATCCACGCAATTCCTTCTTTAGATCAGCAATCTCATCGCGCAGACGACCAGCCAGCTCGAATTTGAGCTCGCGTGCGGCGGCCCCCATTTGGGCCGAGAGGTCGTCGATAAGCGCCTGCACCTCATCGGTAGCCATGCTGGAAATATCCCGCTTCTCCACCACTGCAGAGGGGTCGGAGTTGGCCTCCTCTTCCCCGCCGTCTTCATAGACTTGGTCAAGGATATCGGCAATCTTCTTCCGCAAAGGCTGCGGATCGATGCCGTGTTCCTTGTTATAAGCTATCTGCTTTTCGCGGCGTCGCTCCGTCTCCTCGATTGCCTCTTGCATCGAATCGGTGATTTTATCGGCATACATAATCACCTCGCCAGAGACGTTACGGGCAGCACGGCCGATGGTCTGGATGAGCGAGGTGGTAGAGCGCAAGAAACCTTCCTTGTCCGCATCCAAGATGGCAACGAGCGATACCTCGGGGAGGTCAAGTCCCTCACGCAGGAGGTTAATGCCCACCAGCACATCAAACTCGCCAAGGCGCAATTGCCGCAAAAGCTCGACGCGCTGCAAGGTATCGATATCCGAGTGCAAGTAGCGCACCTTAATCCCCTGCTCCAGCAGGTAATCGGTGAGGTCTTCTGCCATGCGCTTAGTCAGCGTCGTCACCAGCACTCGCTCTTGCTGCGAAATGCGGGTGCGTACCTCATCAATAAGGTCATCAATCTGGCCCTTAGTGGGTTTGACGGTAACCTTCGGATCCACCAGACCAGTCGGGCGAATAACCTGCTCCACGTACTCACCGTCCGAGGACGTGAGCTCAAAGTCGCCAGGGGTGGCGGACATGTAAACGGTTTGTCCCACGCGTTGTTCAAACTCATCGAAGGTCAGCGGGCGGTTATCCACTGCGGAGGGCAGCCGGAAACCGAATTCCACCAGGTTGCGCTTGCGGGACATATCGCCCTCGAACATGCCGCCAATCTGTGGAACCGTGACGTGAGACTCGTCAATGATGGTGAGAAAATCCTCGGGGAAGTAATCCAGCAGCGTTGCCGGTGCGGAGCCGGCCGGACGGCCATCGACGTGGCGGGAGTAGTTCTCGATGCCGGAGCAAAAACCTACCTGCTCGATCATTTCTAGATCGTATTCGGTGCGCATGCGAAGCCGTTGTGCCTCGAGCAACTTGCCGCGGTTTTCCAGATCTTCCAGGCGCTCGGCCAATTCCTCCTTGATGGCAGCCACAGCTTTTTCCATGCGTTCGGGTCCTGCCACGTAGTGAGTCGCGGGGAAGATGCGCACCTCGTCTACTTCCTCGATGACATCGCCAGTGACGGGGTGAATGTAGTAGAGAGAATCAATATCATCACCGAAGAATTCAATGCGTACCGCACGTTCCTCATAAGCCGGAATGATATCGACCGTGTCACCCTTGGCACGGAAGGTACCACGGGTAAATCCCACGTCGTTGCGTTCGTATTGGATATCCACCAGCAAACGGAGAAAGCGGTCCCGGTCCAGCTCCTCGTCCACGGAAATAATGACTGAGCGATCCAAATAGGATTGCGGGGTACCCAAGCCATAAATGCACGACACGGAGGAGACAACCACCACGTCCCGGCGGGACAGGAGGGCCGAGGTAGCCGAGTGGCGCAGGCGCTCTACGTCCTCGTTGATGGACGAGTCCTTTTCAATATAGGTATCCGTCTGCGCGATATATGCCTCTGGCTGGTAGTAGTCATAATAAGAGACGAAGTACTCCACTGCGTTATGCGGCAGGAGCTGGCGCAGCTCGTTCGCTAGCTGCGCCGCCAGGGTCTTATTTGGCGCCATCACCAGCGTGGGCCGCTGCTGTTTTTCGATCAACCACGCAGCTGTGGCGGACTTACCTGTACCGGTAGCACCCATGAGTACAACATCGCGCTCATCGCGGTTGAGGCGTTCATTGAGCTCTGCAATAGCGGCGGGCTGGTCGCCGGCCGGTTCGTATTCAGAGACAACCTGAAACTCACCTGGGGTGCGCTCGACCTCGCTGACGACGCGGTGCTCGGAATTTGGGATAAGAGGATGTTCAGCAGCAAAAGCCATGCCCACTACTCTACTGCTTATACGGCGCAGCTAGCTATGTTCACGGCAAGGAGTCCTGCGCGGTGCGCAGCCACTCTTCCAGCTCGCCGGTGGTCTCCCACAGCGCATAAACCGAGGAGGTCTCTGGGCGCATCGCACTATTGATGCGACGGCGCAACCACGCTTTAGACTGCGGCGTATACAGAGGCGCAAGATCCTCGCGGTGGATTCCTTCCGGCAGCGCATCAGCTTTCAGCTTCAATAAGGCGCCCAGTGCGATCATGGTTTCCGCGTCATCGGAGTCCATGGGCTCTTCGGCGCATGACTTCTGAAAGGCTTTGAGATCGAACGAGCCATCACGCAAGCTAGCGAGCAGTTCTCGCGCTGCATGATTATCAAAAGGCCCAGTATCCCACGTTCCCACGGCGAGTAGCTTAAGATGCGAAAGTTAACGCAACTTCGAAACTGCGTAAACTCTAACCGCCCAACGGTTAAAGTTTGGGTGACCCCGCGGCTAGGACTCCGCTTCTATGCGGTCCATAACTTCGGCCGCTCGCGCGCGTAGCTGCTCCAGCGTGCCGTTGTTGTCAATGACGTGCGTGGCTGCGGCTAGTCTCACCTCATCAGGTACCTGCGCTGCAATGCGACGGCGCGCATCGTCCTCTTCCAGCCCGCGTGAAGCTACGAGGCGGCGGACGCGCTCTTCTACGGCCACGTCGACCACGATGACGAAGTCCATGTCTTTGTCTAAACCGTTATCCACCAATAGCGGCATATCGTAAACGGCGAAGTCGGAGCCTTCCTCACGTGCCTCCGCGAACTGACGCTGCGTTTCCTCTTGGATGCGTGGATGGGTAATGGAGTTGAGCAACTCAGTGTGTTCCTTGTCCGCAAAGGCTCGCCGAGCCAATTCCTTGCGGTTGAGGCTGCCGTCCGGCAGCAAAATATCTTCTCCAAATGCTGCCGCCAGCTCCGCTAACGCAGGCCGCCCGGGCTTGACGACGTCGCGCGCAATGCCATCGGCGTCTACCACGCGCCACCCTCGTCCGCGGCAGATCCTCGCGACTGTTGACTTGCCACTGCCAATGCCGCCTGTAAGGCCAATGAGTTTCATGGCAGCCACCCTACGCGAAAAGGAACCCCGCCATACGCGATGGAGCGGGGTTCATCTGTCGCTATAGGTGTCAGCGTTTGTTTATTCCGCTGCTTCCTCTGGCTTCGGGGGAATGCGGAGCAAATCATCACTCGGGGTAACCTGGCCGGCTTCGCCAGAGACCGCGCCGAACTTGGCGGCGTTAGTGACCACAACCGGAGTAATCAGGTTATAGCCCTTGGACCGAATGAATTCCGGGTCAAAGCTAATCAACTTATCGCCCGCGGAAATGCGCTGTTTCTTTTCCACGTGCACGTCAAAGCCTTCGCCTCCCAGTTCCACCGTATCGAGGCCTACGTGGATGAGCAGCTGCACGCCATTGTCGAGGCTTAGGCCTACCGCATGGCCGGACTTTTGAACGGTGAGCACCTTGCCGTCGGCAGGCGCATAGACGGTATTGCCGGTTGGCTGGACTGCCATGCCAGGCCCCAGCTTTGCGCCTGCGAATATAGGATCCGGGACTTCCGAAAGGTCAACTGCCTCGCCCTCCAGGGGGGAATCTAACACGATGTCGTCCTTGCCACTCTGCTTGGCGGCAACACCAGTAGCAGCAGTGCCCGCAGCGCTGGCAGCAACGGCGCCACCCGCATTCGAGGGCTCTCCCTTCCCGGCCTTGGTGGGCTTGAACTCCGAACGAACAGCTACGTCATCCACAGATTCGCCCTGTTCACGGGCGATGCGCTCCAAGTCTGCCTGCTTTTCTTCTGCTGTGCGGTAGCCGAAGAACAAGGTCAGGAAGAAAGAGGTAAGGAATGCAGCCGTAATACCAAGGACGTAGCCCAGCTGCGGCGTCATAGCGCCAGTGGTCAACGCAGAGGTAAAGACAAAGGCCTCAGCGCGGACATCGAAGATACCGATGATTGCGCCGCCTACCGCACAACCTGGCAGCAACCGGTAGTAGCTGCGGCGGAAGCGCAACAAGATGCCATAGAGGGAAGGCTCAGACACGCCACCGAGGATGCCCGCTGCGAAGGCACCGATAGAAACCTGGCGCATGGCATTGTTCTTTTCCCTGAAGGAGATAACCATGACCGCGCCCACAACGCCGAAGCAGGCGAAGTTCCACGCACCCATCGGACCCTGAATGAAGTCGTAGCCGTAGGTCGCGATGTTCTGAATCATGATGACATTCAGCGGCCAATGCAGGCCCATCGGAACGAGGAACGGGTACAGCAGCGGAATGACGATAGCCAAGATGAACGGCGAGAAACCATTGATTTGGTACAGGACCCAGGAAATGCCATTGCCTACGCCAATGCCGAACGGGCCGAGCAGGAAGGCCGTTGCTGGAATCATGATGAGCAAGGAGAAGAACGGCACGAAGACCATATGAACTGCGCTCGGAATGATCTTCTTTAGCCCCTTTTCCACCCAGTACAGGCCGATTGCAGCCAAAATAGGCGGGAATACCTGGGAGCCGTAGGAGTTGATGACCAACGGCAGGCCAAACACGTTGACGGTATCGCCTTGCTCACCCAGCGACATGAATTCGGGGGTCAAAAGTGCCGCGGGAATAGCCGCGGAGACCCACATATTCGCACCCAGCTTCTGGGCCGCGGTTGCACCGACCATTACGGGCAAGAAATAGAAGACCGACTGGAACATGGCATGAGCCAGCCGGAAGCCCTCTGGCTGCTCCTCCAGCGGTGCGCGGAAATCCTGGATGTGCGCTGTGTCTGCCAGGATCAGCAACATGATGATGAGCGAGGCACCCAGCAACGCCCACAAGACAGGGCGGAAGGTATCAGAAAGGAACTCGAAGCAGTAATCCACCCAGTCGTACTTACCGCGAACCCCGTCATATTCCTTCTTGGAGGACGCCTCTTTGTCGCCGGAGGCATGCACACCGGGCTGTTTGATGATCTCGTTGTAGTAGTCAGCGACGCCGCCGCCCATTACTACCTGGTAGCCGTGAGCACCCTGGGGCACGGTACCAAGCACCGCTGGGTCGCTATCGAGATTTTCTTGGTCAACTTTCCCCGCATCGGCAAGTTGGAAGCGCAGGCGCGTTGCGCAGTGCGTCAGCGACGTGATGTTGTCGGCGCCGCCGATACTTTCAACGATGTGGGTGGAAGTGTCCTTGATAGATGCCACTTCTTACTCCTCAGTTCAAATACCACTTATAACCAGTACTGCACTGGCTATAACGTCAGGTTTGAGTATAAGAGGATTCCCACATGAACAAAAGCCCGTTTTGTTGGCCTTCCAGGGACTTTCTCTACCTGGGAATGCTTCACCGCTGGTCAACCACCTAGAGGCAACGATCATCCCGGCAAACGATTGCACAAACTGTCTAAAAGATCACAAAAGCCGCGCCCACCCCATCTAGGTGATGAAGTGGGCGCGGCCGTGAGCCAAGCCCTAAGGCCTAGCGGAAACTAAGCGGAAGCTTTAGTTGCCAGCGAGCTTGTCGCGCAGTGCAGCGAGCTGCTCGTCGGAAGCCAGGGAGCCGCCAACCTCTGCCTGAGTCTCGGATGCCGGAGCTGCATCGGAGGAATCAGAGGAGTAGTTGGAGGACTCTGTAGACTCAGCAGCCTCAGCGGCTGCGGCGCGGTTGCGCTCGATCTGAGCGGTGTGCAGGTTGAAGCGACGCTCGGACTCTGCGTAGCGTGCCTCCCAAGCCTGACGCTGCTCGTCGAAGCCTTCCTTCCACTCGTTGGTCTCAGGGTCGAAGCCCTCAGGGAAGACGTAGTTGCCCTGCTCGTCGTAGGAGTCAGCCATGCCGTACTTGGACGGATCGAACTCTTCGGTGTAGTCCTCGTCCGCCTGCTTAACGGACAGGGAGATACGACGACGCTCGAGATCGATGTCGATGACCTTGACCATAACCTCCTGGCCAACGGTGACAACCTGGTCCGGAACCTCGACGTGGCGCTGAGCCAGCTCGGAGATGTGAACCAGGCCCTCGATGCCCTCCTCGACGCGAACGAAGGCGCCGAACGGAACGAGCTTGGTGACCTTGCCCGGAACGATCTGGCCCACAGCGTGGGTGCGGGCGAATACGCGCCACGGATCTTCCTGGGTAGCCTTCAGGGACAGGGAAACGCGCTCGCGGTCCAGATCGACGTCCAGAACCTCAACGGTTACCTCGTCACCAACGGTAACAACCTCAGATGGGTGGTCGATGTGCTTCCAGGACAGCTCAGAAACGTGAACCAGGCCGTCGACACCGCCGAGATCGACGAAGGCGCCGAAGTTGACGATGGAGGAAACAACGCCCTTGCGGACCTGGCCCTTCTGCAGCTGGTGCAGGAACTCGGAGCGAACCTCGGACTGGGTCTGCTCGAGGTATGCACGGCGGGACAGGACAACATTGTTGCGCTGCTTGTCCAGCTCGATGATCTTTGCTTCCAGCTCCTGGCCGATGTACGGCTCCAGGTCACGGACGCGACGCATCTCAACGAGGGATGCAGGCAGGAAGCCACGCAGGCCGATATCCAGGATGAGGCCGCCCTTGACAACCTCGATAACGGTACCGGTAACAGGCTCTTCCTTGGCCTGCAGCTCCTCGATGGCGCCCCATGCGCGCTCGTACTGCGCACGCTTCTTGGACAGGATCAGGCGACCTTCCTTGTCCTCCTTGGTGAGAACAAGTGCGTCAACCTCATCGCCGACCTCAACAACCTCGTCCGGGTTGACGTCGTGCTTGATGGACAGCTCGCGGGAAGGGATAACGCCTTCGGTCTTGTATCCGATGTCCAGCAGTACCTCGTCGTGGTCAACCTTGACGACGGTACCCTCGACAATGTCACCATCGTTGAAGTACTTGATGGTGGCGTCTACAGCTGCGAGGAAGTCCTCTGCGGTTCCGATATCGTTAATCGCAACCTGCGGGGTGTTAGAAGATGGCATATTGAAAAAATGCTCCGAATAAATGTAGGAAATCGAAATTGGACAACTGCGCGTCTCTCGAAAAAAGCTTGCTAAGCTGCGCAAATGCAGCTAAAAAGAGAAATAATCGATCCCGCCTCGTGATTGCTTAAAGCCTTCCTACAGGGACTTAGAACAACCCGTGGCATAGACACGCCCGTTCAACACTACATCTGTCCAGCTAAAAGGGCAAATACACGGACCAACTATTTCGCAAAGGAATTTCTCCCACCGTGACTTCCCCCTCGCACGCAAACCAGGCCTATTGGGATAGCGACGCCGCCAACTACCACGCCGAGCACCCCGACTACCTATCTTCCTTTTACTGGTGCCCAGAAATGCTGCACGAAGACCAAGCACACTTGCTAGGCGACGTCTCGGCCTCCTCCGTCCTCGAGATTGGCTGCGGCTCCGCCCCGTGCACCGAATGGCTGCAGTCGCGCGCACACTTCGCCACCGGCTTCGATATCTCCCGCGGCATGCTTAACCACGCTGCACCCGGACTCCCCTTAACGCAGGCCGATGCACTGTCCCTCCCCTACGCCACGGACTCTTTCGACGTAGCCTTCTCGGCTTTCGGTGCCTTCCCTTTTATTGCACATCTCGGCCTAGCACTTAAGGAAATCTCCCGGGTCTTGAAACCTGGCGCCCGCTTTGTTTTTTCGGCCAACCACCCAATGCGCTGGATATTCCCTGATGACCCCACCGATCTCACCGCCGATATCAGCTATTTCGATCGCGCTTACCTGGAGCAAGACCGCGAGGGCAACCTCACCTATGCGGAGTTCCACCGCACCATCGCCGACTGGTTTCAGGCTTTACAGGGTGAAGGTCCGTACCTCATCGAGCGCATCATCGAGCCCGAATGGCCAAGGGAGCTCACCACTACATGGGGCCAATGGTCGCCAAAGCGTGGCGAAATCTTTCCCGGAACGATTATTTTCGTGTGCCGCAATTCCCGCTAACCTATTGACATGGTTTTAGACCGGATTGGCTTATTGATACGACGCGGCATTGCCTGGTGGATTGATAGTTTCCTAGCCGCTGCCATCGTCATGGTGGTGCGATGGGTAGTGAATGCGGTAGCCGACCATCCGCTCACTGGAGAGACTTTAGAACTCTATAATGCCATTGCCGCCGCCGTGGTCTTTTACGCCTATCGAGTATGGGTGGAAGCCACGAAATCCACCTCGCTAGGTAAATGGTCCCTGCAGCTAGAAATCATTGCTACCCGCCCGGGTTTCTTCACCGCTTGCCTGCGCAACTCCTGGTTATTGCTGACAATGCTTACGCTGACAGGCTGGCCCGGAGTCATGCCGCTACTTTTAGCAATTCTCAGCATAAGCATGATCGCTTTTGGTCAAACCCCCTTCGACATGCTGGCCAACTGCCTAGTCGAGCGCCGACCTCAGATAGATACTCCTTCTTTGCGTGGCCAGAGGTAATAAGCAAGTGCGAAAATAACCAACGCAGCAAACATCCACCCGGACGGAAAGAGAAACGCAAGCGCCGTGGATACGACCATCACCCCAACGGCCGTCAATCGCCTGACCTTAGGGTTTGGCGCCACGCGCGCCTTGATCATGGCCATCAAAAAGTAACACCCGGCTAAAACCGGGTACGAAATTGCAGAAACCTTATATTCTTCAAGATATTGGGCTAGCCCGAGGTCTTTTATATCGGCTGCAACATAATTCACTTGAATGGCCCAGAGGGTTTCAAAGAAGCGGAGTGTCCACTTATTCGTCTTCTCTTCTAACGTCACTGCTCGGCAATTCCCTTCTTGGCTTTTCGACTTACACTCATAACTTTTTCCGCACAGAAAAGGCTACCTAAAAACTTAGTGCGAATCCCGCCACAGCTTTTGAACTTTCCGCATTGCATAGCCGGGCATGCCCAAGTCCTCAATGTCTTGCTTATTCCACGTTCCGCGGACCTGGCCGTCCACCACGATGGCGCGGCGAAATACTCCACGATTTCCCGGTACCAGTGCTTCGTGGACCTCGTTTGTCATCGCAAATAGACGGTCTTGATAACCCAAGATGTACTCGTCAAATGCTCCCAGCAGCAACACCGATTGCTTCTTTCTTGCTTCGGCTATTTCCACTATCTCAGCCGAAACAAGGTCCTGGGATTCTTCTCCACAGCGCACAATGTCCGGCGCGAGGTTTTCGGCTGCGGGCCGTATCAGTTTTTGTGAGAGCTTTGCCCACCAGGCAAAGTCCCGCAACGTTGCGGGACCGTGAGTGCGAAAGTACCGAGTCATCAGCTCCGCGGTCGCCGCGACTTTATCGCCGTTGAAGGTCTCCTCTAGCCCCGGCAGATCCACCGGTGTGATGAGCTGATCGGCTCCTGAATAGACGGCGTGACCGCTTTCCATGGCTACACGCACAACATGCCAAAAGGGTACGTCGGGCAACGCTGTTACAGCCCGCTCCTTGAGTTCGGCGCGCGAAAGCGGATTCTCAATGAGCTTGTTTACCTCCGCCCGAAGCTCGCTTTCACCCTTGCGCCCTTTGGCGCAGAGTTCGGTTATCCAGCCTATGTCCTTGATAGAAGCCGCGAAAAGCGTATTGCGCATGGGATACCCACGCACAATGTTTCCAGCATCTGAATGGTCTTTCGCCCGCAAGGCCAGTGACCGGCGCACCGAATGCAAGTCTTGGCCTTGCATGACGCCAAAGGCGCGGGCTGTCTCCTCAGCGCTCTCCCACCGCCGCATGGTTAGGCCTTGCGAGGCGAGCCTCAAGCGCGCCTTTTCCCGGCGGGAGAATGTGACCGAGCTAGTGGGCTGCGGCATCCCAATCCTTGCCGGCTCCGGCGGAGACCTCTAGCGGCACGTTCAGCTCGATCGCTGAGTCCATCTCGCGCTCGAGAATCTCTCGAACTTCGTCCGCCTCACCGGGGGCGACTTCGACCACCAATTCATCGTGTACCTGAAGCAGCACGCGAGACTTCATCCCTTGCAGTGCGCGGTCTACGCGAATCATCGCCACCTTAATAATGTCAGCGGCAGTGCCCTGAATCGGTGCATTAAGCGCAGCGCGCTCCGCGTTCTCGCGTGCTAGGCGGTTATCGGAGTTGAGCTCTGGCAAGTAGCGGCGGCGGCCGAAAAGCGTTGCTGTGTACCCGTCCTTGCGGGCTTGGACCACGACTTCATCGAGGTACTTCTTCACGCCGCCAAAGCGCTCAAAGTAGCTTTCCATGATGGATTTTGCCTCCCCCGCCGGAATGCCCAATTGCTGGGATAGGCCGAATGCGGAAAGTCCGTATACCAACCCATAAGACATGGCCTTAACCCGGCGGCGCAGCTCCGGCGTGACTTGGTCGACGGGCACATCGAAGACTCGAGAGCCAACATAGTTGTGTAGGTCTTCGCCTTCCTTGTAGGCCTCGATGAGGCCCGGGTCAGCGGAGAGGTGCGCCATGACACGCATCTCAATCTGCGAGTAGTCCGCAGTCATAAGTTCTTCGTAGCGCTCGCCTACGACAAACGCGGAGCGAATCTGTCGCCCAGCTTCGGTGCGCACCGGGATATTCTGCAAATTTGGCTCGGTAGAAGACAGGCGGCCAGTCGATGTCACCGTCTGATTAAACGTGGTGTGAATGCGCCCATCCGGCTGCACGGTTTTGATTAGACCTTCGAGGGTGGTCTTCATCTTCTGGTACTCACGGTGAGCCAAGAGGTGGTCTAAGAACGGGTGGGGATTCTTAGCCGCAAGTTGTTCAATCTCCTTGGCCGCGGTGGAATAGCCCGTCTTCGTCTTCTTGGTCTTGGGCAGCTCAAAAGTCTCGAAGAGCACGGTTTGCAGCTGCTTCGGCGAGTTGAGGTTGAGTTTGTCATCGCCGGCAAGCTCGCGGGCGGCACGCTCTTGTTCGGCAACTTGCTCTACGAAGGCATCCTTTTGCGTTTCGAGAATGTCAACGTCAACGGCAATTCCGGTAGCCTCCATGCGCGCCAGGATGGTTACCAGCGGCAACTCGAGGTCGGTATAGAGCTCGAAAGAGTCAATCTCCTGTAGCTCCGCAGTGAGCCGTTCTGCAAGCTCCATGATTGCTGCGGCCTGGTCCACTAGGGAAGAATCATCCAGCAGGGAAAGCTGTTCCGTGGCGGCACCGAGGGTCTTTTGAAGGTGGCGCTGGTAGACGTCGGCAAGCGCGTAAGTGCGCTGACCTGGGCGAAGAAGGTAGGAGGCAAGGGCCGTGTCATGGGCGATGCCAGCCAGCTCAATCCCACGACCGGCAAGCATATGGAAGGCCGCCTTTGCCTCGTGGAAATATTTCGGCGTATCGGAGGCCAACCACTGAGCCAGGGCCTTATCGTCCTCGGCAGAAAGATCGCCCAGATCCACCTGCAGGCCGTGACGGTCTTGGTCCACGAAAGCAATTGCCGAAGCATCGCCCTGCCCAGGGGTTCCCTCGCCTTGGACATACACCGCGACATGCTCTCGGCCGGGCAGCCACTGGGACAAAGGCTCGTCATCGATGACCGTCTCTAGCTCCTGGACTTCCTCGGACTGCTCCGCTGCCTCAGCACCATCATTGGGAATGGCAGCCAGTACGCGATCGCGCAGGTTGGTACCAAACTCGAGGTCGTCGAACTTAGCGGCTACATCGGCGACCTTGGCTTCCTTAAACGCCAAGTCATCGGGGCCGACCTCTAGGTCCATGTCCGTAATCATCTGGGTGAGCTTGCGGTTCATCTGCACCTGTTCAATGCGCTCGCGGAAGTTATTGCCTACCACGCCCTTAATTTCCTCCGCATGCTCTACCAAGGAAGCCAAGTCCCCATACTTGACTATCCACTTGGTGGCGGTCTTCTCACCTACCTTTGGGATGCCCGGCAAATTATCGGAAGGATCGCCACGCAACGCGGCAAAGTCTGGGTACTGCGCGGGGGTGAGACCGTACTTCTCTTCTACCGCGGAAGGGGTAAAGCGGTGGAGCGTGGATACGCCCTTCATGGGATAGAGCACCGTCGTGGACTCATTAACCAACTGCAGGTAGTCACGGTCGCCGGTAACGATGAGAGTCTCATAGTCCTGTGCCCCGGTTGCGAGAGTAGCCAGAATGTCATCGGCCTCGAAGTTCTCACGAGAGAGGGTGGTAATGCCCAGTACCTCGAGTACCTCGCGAATGAGGTCTACCTGACCCTTGAATTCCTCCGGCGCGGCCTCGCGCTGGGCCTTATAGTCCGGGAACATCTCGGTGCGGAAGGTCTTGCGCCCCACGTCGAATGCCACCGCAATGGCGTCGGGGGTCTCTTCCGCCACGATATTAGAGAGCATCGATAAGAAGCCATACACGGCATTAGTGTGCTGACCTCCTGAGGTGGAGAAATTATCCACCGGCAGGGCATAGAAGGCACGAAAGGCCATAGAATGGCCGTCAATGAGCAGAAGTCGAGGCTGATTAGTAGTCACCTGCCCCATCCTAGAGAAGCACGCCGACATCCGAACACCCCGGTGCAGATTGTGTGGATGACGTGGGCATTCCCCCACCGACACTACCCAATTAGGAATTCGCCTAGTGCCTGCGCTACTATTTTCACAGTCAAAGGCAGCTAGCCTTTACACTGTGCGCCCCTGTAGCCCAATTGGCAGAGGCAACGGATTCAAAACCCGTCCAGTGTGAGTTCGAGTCTCACCAGGGGCACAAATGTATCAACCACAATTCGAGGCCAAGTGGCGAGCTTTTCGACGCGATCCTCAGCGGTGTCCGGAAGATTCGAGCCCACTCGCAGCAGGCGACCCAACGAACCAAAAGCGTTGTTCCCAGTGCAGCGACGGGTACCTCTCCTAGCACCGCGCGAAACCCCGTACTGTCCCCGTCATGCGGAGTAGGCACAACGAAACTTTGTATGCCCCCAGTTGAGCGCCCCTTCACTAAGTCGTTAGTTCCGGCAAACGGAAACAAGGTCAGCATAGAGTTTTTCCTCTCGACCACCGCAGCGAGATCCCGTCCGAAAACCGTCTTGAAAGGCACCCCGTCGGCGTACCCTGCGCCACGAAGACGCTTGACATGCACCCACGCGTGGCCCGTCGCCGACTCTGATGTGTGCGACAAGGAAGGTCTCCATACCCCCGTAAATCCCCGCACAAAAGCCCAGGGCGGGCATGGTGAACGCTTCCTGACGTGTGCCGTAGGTGAACCCCAACTGCACCCAGCGGCAAAGTGCCTATGAGGCCTGTTGCGTGTATGGCTTGCACGGCTCCTTCGCTTTGCGCGGTTGTGTGTTAGCGTCTCACTGGTGAGTGCCACCACGACCTTTTCAGGTATGTCCGAAGTACCGTGGTCTCCCAATGCGTTCATGCTAGGTCTTTTAGCACCACGCGGCAGATGTCCACATCGAGCGCCACCTCGCGGGCTACCAGCCGGCCGATGCGGTGGCAGTACGGGGAAGCATGGGTGATCGCTCTGAGATACTTCGGAACCTCGCTGTGGCGGGCCTGCCGTATCCAACCAAAGCATGTTCTCCGGGGTCGCATTTTTCGACACCTGTAATACCCTCCGGCTACCATAAAGTACGAATTCTTCGACAGCCCGGACAGACGAAACGAGGCAATGAAACGGTGGCCGACGCGAAGCAACTACTTGAATTGACGTGGTTCAACAAGGACAAGGCGCTTATTCCAAGTGAAGAGGGACGTTACGCATACCAGTGGGTTGATCCTAGAGACCCGCGGTACTGCGAAACTCGGGCGCTAGTTGTTGACGAAGTGGTCACCGGCAAGCAAACGCCGAAGGACGAGGACTGGCAGTACTCGGAGCGAGCAGACCTGGACCCTACCGAAGACAATTTGCTCATCTTGGGTGAGTCCGGTGACGTGCTTGAAGCTCTCACTCGCGTGCCGGAGTTGCGCGAAAAGTACCTCGGCAAGGTGAAGTGTATCTACATTGACCCGCCGTTTAACACCGCGCAAACCTTCGCCAACTACGAGGACAACCTCGAACACTCCGTATGGCTCACCATGATGCGTGACCGCCTGGTTCACCTGCGCAAGCTTCTCAGTGACGACGGGTCGATCTGGGTCCACCTGGACGATGTGGAAAACCATCGGATGCGAGTGCTCATGGACGAGGTCTTCGGAAGCGGAAACTACGTGACCGAAGTTAAATGGGAAAAGGCTTATGCAGCTTCAAATAATGCTTCAGGCATTCCAATGGTCACCGATACAATCCTTGTTTATCGAAAGACTACCGCATTCCAGAGAAACAAAGTCGCGCGCTCTTCAGCGATGAATGCTCGATACACCAATCCCGACCGAGCGGATAAGGGTCCGTGGAAACCATCCGACAAAAGTGCTCGTCATAACCTTGGTAGAAGACAACACCCAGGGGTGTACGGAATTCAGCATCCTGTAACGGGTGAGATGATGTATCCATCCTCCTCTTCAAATTGGCGCTTTGAACAACCCGAAATGCTTCGAATCATGCGAGAGTGGGGACGATATGAGCTAGGAGAATCCACGGATGAAGAATTGGCCCGACGGAAAAGTGTAGAGGGTCCGAATGTTGAATTGCGACCGGAAATTCGTCCAATCGTAATCCCACATTGGAACCAAGAAGATGCTAACCGCGCGATCGGTCGTTATGCGGAGGGAAACTGGCCCATTTATTACCCTAGTGAGGGTGGCCTAGGGGCATTTCAACGCAAGATTTACCTTTCCGAACTCGACGGGGCGGTTCCAAAGAATTTTTGGGCCCACAGTGACGTGGGACACAGTGACTCCGCGAAGAAGGAGATTCAGGCATTATTCCCTGGGCAGCTTCCTTTTACGACCCCTAAGCCTGAACGTCTGCTAGAGCGCGTCCTCCACATCGCCACAAACCCCGGCGACATCGTCATCGATGTTTTCGCCGGTTCGGGAACGACCGCCGCGGTGGCCCAGAAGATGGGACGCCGATGGGTCACCTGCGAGCTGGTGAAGGGCACCTTTAACCGCTTTACGCGGCCGCGCCTTGAGGCAGTGGTTAAAAACGATGACCCAGGCGGCGTGACTTTCACGAGCGACCGCGAACCCAAGCCAGGAGTCGAGGTTCCAGCGAAGTTCGATACGAAGAAGATGGAGGATGCAGCAAAACTACTGCGAGCGGTTCGCTCAGAGCAGGATCTCTCACCAGAGGAACAATCGGCAATCAAAACAGCCCTTAAGCTCATTGCCACTCGCCCAAGCACGGTTCGCAACTGGCAAGGCGGAGGTGGCTTCACCGTCGCCCACCTTGGACCACAGTGTTTCGATTATGACCCCGAATTGGGCCTCGTCACGCTTACTGAAGCGGCAATCGGTGCGACGCTCGTGAACTCTGTGGCCGCGAACCTGAATTTCTCACTCACCCCGCACAACCGCCATTTCGACGGTAAACGAGGCTCTATGTTCCTCAAAGTAGTCGTAGGCCGGCTCGATAAAGACAAGACCCAAGAGCTTCTCGCCCACCTCAATGAAGAGGAAGGCGTTACGCTCGCCGCAACGGAACTCGAACCGGGAATCAGGCAGTTCGCGAGGACAACGGACAAGCCGTGTCAGATTGTCCACATCCCCAACGACATCTTCACCTACTCGGCACCGCAGGAGGGCAAGTAGACATGGCACTTCCAATCGCACTTGACCAGGGACTCATCGACAGCATTGCGACTGAGTTCCAGCTACGAGACCCTAACAAGCGCGCGTTGCGCAAGCTCATCTACCACCTCACTGGTCACTTTGACCCGCTCGAGCCCATGGTCATGCACATGGCCACCGGCGCGGGCAAGACCTACCTCATGGCCGCGCTCATTGAGTACCTCTCGCGCTTTGGGGTGAAAAGCGTCATGGTGGTCGTCCCGCCCTCGACGGTGCTAGAGAACAAGACCGTTCAGAACTTCACCCAGGGTTCGCGTCGCTACGTCGACGGCTTCTCTGCTGCTCCCCAGGTAGTTTCGCCTGGCAACTACGGCGCGTGGCGTGCCGGCCAATCTGAGCTTTTCCGCAACGCCGCAGACGGTCCGATGGTCTACGTCTTTAACGTCTCGCAACTTATTGAGCCGAAGAGGGCCAACGCTCGCGCTGGCACCGAAGAGGGCATGCGCCGCAAGATTCGCGACCACCAGGAGGAGTCGGGCTCGCTCTACGATTATCTGGTCGATCTCGAGGATCTCGTGGTGATTGCTGACGAGTCCCACCTGTTCGGCACGTCGGCCAAGGCGTTTAACAAGGCACTAAAGGACTTGCGTCCCGCAGCGACGATTGGGCTGACCGCTTCGGCATCCGATACGGACCACGTCATCTTCCACTACCCGCTGTATAGCGCCATCGAGGACGGCTACGTGAAGTCGCCAATGCTGGTCTACCGCGAGAACGGCTACCCCAAGGACTCAGCAGAGGAAAGACAACTGCTCGACGCGGTTTCACTGCTGCGAAACAAAGAGGCAGCCTACGAGGCGTACGGCCAAGCGAATTTTCCTGGAGAATCAGGTGAGCGAAAGAGGACGAAGCCGCTCTTGTTTGTCGTGTGCGAAAGCGTCGCGCATGCCGGGGAAGTCACCAAGATCCTCCAGGGACCAGGCTATTTCGGCGACCCAGAAGCGGTGCTCCAATTCGACAACAAGCACAACGACGCAGTCACGCTGCGCCGCCTCGATGAGCTCGACAGTCCAACCTCGACGGTGCGCGCCATTGTTTCGGTGGACCGCCTCAAAGAGGGCTGGGACACCAAACGCGTCGCTGTGATGTGTGCGCTGCGCGCCATGTCGTCGGACATTCTCACCCAGCAGACCATGGGCCGCGGCCTGCGCCTGCCCTTCGGAGCGCGTACTGGCGTAGCCGAGCTCGACCAACTCGACATTTTGAGCCACAAGTCCTTCAAGTCCCTGCTCAAGGACGAGGATGTGCTTCGGTCCTTCGGTCTTGGCGACGCCGCCCAGGGCGCTATCTCGGGCATGGACGTCGAAGAAAGCTTCCGCCAGAGCGAAGGGCAGGTGCAACCAAACACGAACGGCCTAGCGCTTGAAACTCAAGCCGGGTCGGGCTACGGATCGACCGAGTGGCCTGGCACATCGGCAGGCGAAGCGACGGACGGCCCGGTCCACATCAGCACCAAGGCCGGCGAGACTACCCAGGTCACTGGTGGCAACAGTGGAGGTATCTCGTTCCGACGGGTCGGTGACAACGAGACCATGCAGCGTGCCGACTACATTCCGGCAACGGAAATCAGGGTTAACGAACATTTCGCTGGAAAGACCTTCCTGTTTCCGTCCACGGTCATGGCGAAATCAACCACGCCGTTTTTGCTCAGCCACATTGATGACGAGGATATTGTCCGGGCAGCACGCCGCGTCGCTGACTCAAAGGAGGCGCTCACGCGCGAAGAAATCGTGGTGCGCAAGTCCAAGCTCGACACGAAACGCACCACCGATGCGGAAGTCGAATCGACTCCCGTAGCGGAAGACGTTGTCATCGGCGAACTCACCCGCCGCGTATTCGGTCTCGGAGTAGTTACCCAGGACAAAAAGAACACGATCACATTGGCGCAGTACGTCCTTCCGACCTTCATGACGAACGCCGGTATCGACCATTGGACGGAGAAAGCAAAGCAGTCCGCGGTGGACGAGCTCGTCGCACTTGTAAACGACAAGGCACGACAGCACGCCAGCAGCCTGCAAACCGAAACGTCTATCGTTCCGGTGAAACTGCCTATCGACGAGGTCGTAACCTTGCCGTTTGGCAAAGAGGTGCTCCAGCAACTGTCCAAGGATCAACAGGCTAAGTTCAAGCCCCGCGAGTTCTACGACGGCTGGAACCGCGGACTGTTCCCCGCAGCGAGTTTCGATTCGTGGGGCGGCGAGTACCTGCTCGCGCTGCTACTGAACTACACCTCGGACATCGTGTGGTGGAAGCGCCTCTACTCCACTGACGGTGCGTCGATTATGTACACCACTCGAGACACCTACTACCCCGACTTCGTCGCCCAGGACTCCGACAGCACGATGTGGATTATCGAGGGCAAGTCCGACAAGGGACGAGACGACGAAACAGTACAAGCGAAACGAGCCGCAGCGCGGGTGCTCGTGAGGGAACTACTCGGCGAAGAGGACTTCGTCGGCCAGAAGTGGGGCTACGTCATCGCCTACGAGTCCGATATTCGAGCGTCTGAGTCGTGGGAAGACCTGAAGCGGAAGTCGAATCCCGGGGCATAAAATCACATAGAAAAGAGAGTTTCATGGCTAAGTCAGTTTTTTATAGCTTCCAGTACGAACCTGATAACTGGAGAGTTCAAAAGGTAATCCAGATGGGTGCAGTCACAGGAGGAGCGGCCTTCACTGCACAGGACTGGGAGCAGGTTCGCCTCCAGTCAGATGCAGCTATTGAAAAATGGATTCACGATCAGATGAAGTACACCAAGGCTGTCATAGTTCTGGTGGGTGAAACGACCGCTAATAGTCGTTGGGTTGACTACGAGATTCGAAAGGCCTGGGACGACGGCCGCCCATTACTTGGAGTCCGTATCCACGGCCTTTCAAACAACAGAGGTGAGACCAGCCTGGCTGGAGCTAACCCATTCTCCAATATTCGCCTCAAGGATGGGACTTACCTAGATCAACGAGTTCATCTAGTTGATCCGTTGGGATCGGATAGCCAATCGGTATACAATGACATCGCCAACAATCTGGAGACGTGGGTGGAGATCTATGCCACGAGTAGAAGCTGAATGCCCGTTCTGCGAGATTGTAGCCTTCGACGATCCTGACGTTCGCGAGATTTACCGAGATGATGACGTTGTAGCGTTCTTCCCAACTGAGCCGGCTGTGCTTGGACATGTACTCGTTGTTCCCAGAATGCACGTTCCCAACATTTGGGAGCTAGATAGTGCGACGACAAGCCAACTGGCCCACACCACTAAGAAACTTGCTGACCTCATCCACGAATCCCTCGATCCGGATGGCCTGAACATCATTCAGTCGAACGGACGGGCCGCTACCCAGACTGTGTTTCATCTTCATGTCCATCTCGTTCCTCGATACAAGGGGGATTCGATGGGGCAGATCTGGCCTGACGAGACGTCTTTCTCAGAGTCTGAGAAAGACGAGGCACAAGACTTACTCCGCCACAACGTAAGAAAGATCGTGTTGCCATGACGGAATCCACTTCAGAGGATAGGGAGGATAGACGCAAACACCTCGAGTTTATCCAGGCGATCATTACGCGAATGTCCTCGGCCTCTTCGAACACGAAGGCGTGGTTCCTGCCCGTGGCTACTGCGGCTTTCGGTTATGCGATAGCACAGGACAGCCCGTGGGTAGCACTGCTTGGAGTCGGGGCCACCATCCTTGCTGCGTACATAGATGCGAATTATCTGCGCCAGGAAAAGGCTTATCGGGCCATGTACCGAGTGGTAGCTAAGGATGATGAATCCTTCTCTTCTTTCTGCCTACAGCCCAACGAACTTCCAGATTGCGTTCCTCAATGTGAGCGTGGTTCGTGGTCGGCTTCAACGCCGGACTGGATTAATCGTCTTCTTCCCGGACCGAGCGTGTGGCTTTCGTGGTCAATACTTGCTTTCTATCTCCCCATCTTCATTACGGGCGCCGCGGTCTCCGGGCTGCTCTTCTGAAAGTAACTTACCCGTGACCGGCGCTTACACAATCTCCACGGGTCTCCTCGACCTCGGTGGAGGGTGATTATTTGGACTGGCGTGGATTCCACTACAGACTGACCTTCGATCCCTAGCCAAGGCTCCCTCGACAATTACCCCGACTCGCACCTCCGACTCGGTGTCCTTCGCGGGTTACGCTTCGACAAGCACTCTCGGCCTAGTCGGCGGTTCAACCGCGTCCTGGAGCTGACCGTCACACCCCTAGTAGAAGCAAAACCCACCTATTAGCAGGTACGTTCTAGTCCCTGCCCTCGCGTCGACACGTCATGCACACTGGCCGCATAATGACCACACCTCACGAACACGACGAACCCCCAAACGAGCCGGAGAACGGCGCCGACTTCCCCTCCGGCGCCTCAGACCAAGACAGCACCAAGGACACCAGCGCGTCCGCAGCAGACTTCCGCAACCGTCCACTCGCCGACTTCGAAAGCGAGAACCTCGGCGACATCTAGCGCAACAACGACTCGGAAGGCTAGGCAGCACTGCAACAAGCCATCCAACCCATCTTCGGAAAGGCTTGGGCGAAGACCCTGCCCTTTGCTCGCCAAGGCCCCCTGCCGTTCCTCGAGCGCTTCGACAACGACTCCCTCGTCTTCTACGCCTCGGTTGTCCTGTCCGCGTCCCGAGTCGAGAACCTTCTCGCGGACCTCGCCGATGTGCTGTTGCCCGACAAAGAACTCGCCGGCCTGTCAGCCGAGGCGCACTCCTTCGGCGACGGCCTTCACAAAAGCATTGCGAATAACGTCAGATGCGCCATACGCGCGGACATAGCGAAAGGACTTGCAGAGCCCTTCGACGCACACAATACCTACTTCCACGCCAAATGGACGAAAGTCGGCAAAGACGTGGCTAGCAAAGAAGAGAGAGCCCGCCGCGAACTCGAACTTGCTCTACTCCCGGACACCGTTTTCGTTCAGCAGAACCCATGGGCAAGAAAAACTCAAAGCGCTTGTCGCCAATTGGGAAAACGGCGTAAAGGACGCTTTCGACGCACTCTTTCACTCCGAGGTCGTTTCGTTAGGCCCCATCGCAGCGATCGCCGAAACGTTCACCAAAGCGGGTGACGCTTTGGAGCGGGAGCTGGAAGTCCATGAGCAGGTGCGTGCCGACGAGGACAACTAGAGCGGTTGACGTAGGACAGCTCCTCTCGGGCCGACTTCCGTTGCTCTTCGCGCTACGAGTGGTGTTTCGAAGCGGGGTTCCGAGACGGCACCCTTTTCGGTTTCCGCTGCGAGCGGACTACTTTCGGGCGCTGGCTCGGATGAATTCGGAACTAAATAAGCAAGCCCGTGGAACCAAGGATGGAACCGCAGCGCGTTGGTGGTGGTCACAGAGTTTTCCGACCCCCGAAAAGACCTCGGTCTCCACCGCACTAGTGGAGACCGAGGTTTTTGCTTTAGCCCAGCTCGGGCAGAGGCGGCAAATGATACCGGCGCAGAAGCGAGTTAATCTGCGGAATGGAAGCTCTCAGCTGCGGTAACGCTAGACCGATGAGTCCGGCCACGCCCGCGATGCCGAGGATTGCCCCCAAGACGGCGGGCTTGGAGCTCGCGTCAATGCTCGATGCGGAGCTGCCCGCGGCAGGCTGCGTAGTATCGACCGGTTTGCCGTCCTCGTGTGCACGGGCGGTAAGCCATTCCTCCTTGCCTAGGACGCCCTGGGTCAGTCGGGTTTCACCAATCCAGCCGTACCAGGGGTCCTGCGGGCGCTGGTTATCAAAGCCGCCGCCCATAACCCACTGCAGGTCACGCGGGAGAATGCCTTCGGCACCTACGGCATTGCGCAAGATAGGCGCGCCGTTGATGAACATCTCCACGCTATCGCGCTCCGGATCATTGACCACGGCGATGTGCATCCACTCGTCCTTGGGCACCTCGTGGGACCATACGGTAGAACCGCTTCCCTGCTTCGGCTCCGCCCACCAGCGCAGCTCGCGCAGGTTGGAGATGCCAAACATGACCGTGGGATCCGTGTCCTCAGAGCCGTCGACCAACTTATTGATGGCTGAGTCGCGGCTGAGCGCGCTTCCCCAACCATGCTGGGCACCATTGAAGTCTTTAGGAATCTTGACGAAGGATTCGAAGGTGTAGCCCTTGGTGGTATCGACGCTATTGGCCGCGGCGCCCTTGTCGGTGCGGAACTCGGCGTTGCCTACCTTGCCGGCAGGGTCGGACCAGAAGAGGGAGCCGGCATCAGAAGACAGCGGGTGGTGATCGGAGCTATAGGTCACCCGATCACCTAGCATGGCGCCAGAGCGGTGCAGGTCGCTGCCGGAATCGCTGGAAACGTCGGGGATGGTAGTGCCGCGGCCGGCAGGGGCGCCGTCGGCAAGCGCATGCCCGTCCTTGTCTTGGGCCTGGCCCGGGCGCCAGTGGAATACCGTGCGATCATTCTTGGCAAAGTCATCCGCGCCCTTGGGTAGCTCATCTTCTGCAATGGTATAGGGCCTATAGCCTTCCGCGGCGATGTCGCGCGCACGCTGCGCTAGGTCCGGCTGGTGGCCCTCGCCCACGGTGAAATCCGAGGAAAAGGAGGAAAAGCGCTGCTCAAAGTCGAACGGAATGGCGTAGCTATCGCCCTTATCATCCAGGGTGAGCTTGTCGAACTGTGTCAGCTCCTCGTGCGGCTTCTGCGCCACCCACGGCGAGAGCGCGGTCATCTCCAATTGCTTGCCGGAAAGGTCGAACTCGAGCACTCCTAGCAGACCATTTCCGCCCTGGTAAGCCATCTGATAGTCCTGCAAGATGGAGACGACGTCATGGCCGGCATCGTTCTTATCCACGCGGTAGCCCGCACCGTGGTGGTGGCCGCCCATCACCAGGAAGATCTGGTCGTTGCGCTTGACGAATTTATCCCACAAACCCTTGCCGTAGTCATCGGAGTAGAAGACGTCTCCTTCACCATCGATATTGAGGGCTTCGTGCGTCGTGACGATGACGGGGAGGTTGGGGTGCTTATCGATGATGCCTTGCGCCCACGTGAGGGCCTTATCATCGGCGCGCCAGCCCAGCGCAAGGTTGAGGTACTTCTGGCCCTCGGCTTCAAAGATGTGAGCCTCGGAGTCATTATTGACGGCCGTGTAGCGCTCTTGGAAGGTCTCCGGATTAGCAACCTTGGCACGATCGGCACTAAACCACTTGTCGTACGGGTGGGCCGCCGCACCCTCGACGTCCATGTCGTGATTGCCGGGCAGGATGGAGTAGTTCAGGTCAGAATCGTCGAGGACCTGCATGGCCTTATCAGCCACCTGCCATTCGCCCTCCACGTTCCACTGGTCTACAACGTCACCCAGATGGGTGACAAAGTCCATGTTCAGCTCGTCTTGGTGCTCCACCAACCATTGAGTTTGGGCCAAGTAGGGTTCGCTTCCGTAACGAGCTTGGGCCAAGTTGCCGGTCTCCGGGGTGGAATAGCGCGAGTAGAACTGGGTATCCGGCAAGACGCCGATGCTAAAGCGAGAGCCCTCGCTGGCCGATGCCCCCTCGGCCCCAACCTCTGCAGCGCTCGCTGCCGGTACAACAATGAGGTTTCCCACCACCGCGGTTGCAGTTAACGCAGGCAGGACGAAACGATTTTTCATAGAGAGTCCTTTATGACTGGAAAGGAATGCTTACACAGGGGAAATGGCGGGAATACGCGAGGGATTCTAGGGCGTGAATCTTTCAGCTAGTTGAAGCCTGCGTAAACATCAGACTGCATAATGGGAAACTTATGGTTTCTGCCAAAGAAAGCGTTTCCCCGTGTGGGATTCCGTATATCCTGTCCCAAACTGCATAGTTGCATTGGGGTGCATTAAACTGACAGAATACTCATGAATACGGTTTTACCTCTACGGTTAGGGAGAAGATCCTTCCCTACCGCGGTAGGTAGATCACCGCCCTCTAATGAAAGATATGCATTTCGCTTGACAGCGGTTCGCCTAGCGTCTCCCTCCGGCACTTTTCTGCCGCCGTGCTAGGCCAGTCGCCCTCAGCACCAGTCCCCTCCGAGGTAGATTTTTATTTTATGCAGTACATTTTGAACGCTATCCGCGGTGCCCTCATCGGCATGGCCGAGCTCGTACCGGGCATCTCCGGTGGCACCGTGGCGCTCATCGTGGGCATTTATGAACGCGCAGTCCACAACGCCAACGATCTCATTTCCGGCCGCTTCAAAAAGGTCGAATGGAGCTTTCTTCTCTCCATAGCTATCGGCATGTTTATCGCCGTCTTCGGAATGTCCACCGTGCTTTCTAACTTCGTAGAAAATCACGTATCGGCTTCCGGAGCGCTATTTTTGGGCATGGTGGCCGTGTCCATTTTTGTGCCAGTATCCATGCTCTCTAAGCAGGAGAGGCTGCGCCCCTCCTCTATCATCGCGTTTATAATCGCTGCGATTGCCATCTTCTTTATCACCGGATTCACCTCCGAACCGCACGAGAACCCCAGCCTTATTGTGGTCTTCTTTGCCGCCGCCATCGCGGTCTGCGCACTTATCCTGCCGGGTATTTCCGGCTCGCTCATCCTGTTGACCATGGGCCTCTACCAGCCCATTATTGGCGCCGTTTCAGATCGTGACTTGGGCACTATCGCCGTCTTCGCGCTGGGTGCCCTGTGTGGCCTTGCGGCGTTTATCAAGGCATTGAATTTTCTTCTGGATCACCACCGCGCCGCTACGCTGATGGCCATGGCCGGTTTCATGCTCGGTTCTCTGCGCGCACTGTGGCCCTGGGGAGCTGACCAAGATGCCTCTAGCGGCATCATCATCGGCATGTTCATCCTCGGTGCACTCATCGTCTCCGCATTCATCGTCGTAGATATGAAGAATGCCCGCGCTATAGATGAAAGGACGGCGCAAAAGTAATGCCGCGCTCGTTTTCTCGCCGCGCAACTATCGCCGCGGTCCTCGTCCCCACGCTGAGCCTAGGCGCCTGCGTCACCAACGAGGAAGATTCCACTCCGGAGGGCTGGGAGGAACCCCATTCCGCAATGGTGCCGGAAATTGCCGCCATGTATGACGACAACGATGGCGTCCTCACTGCCGGCACTAACCCACCCTATGCCCCATTTCAGCTCAAGGATTCCCACGGGGCGCTCCAGGGCGTTGAACTCGATCTTGCTCGCGCCGTTGCCGGAGTCTTGGGACTCGACTTCCAGCCCATGGAACAAGACTTCTCCATGATCTTGCCCGCCGTACAATCGGGCCAGATTGATATGGGCGCATCCGGGTTCACGGATAACCCCGAGCGCCGCAATGAATTCGACTTTGTAGATCACCTCTACGCCGGCATCCAGTGGGCCGAGCGAGTAAATGGACCTAAGAAGGTTGACCCGGATAATCCTTGCGGCTTGACGGTTGCGGTGCAGCGCACCACGGTATCTGAAACCGACGATGTGCGCCCCAAGAAGGATGCGTGCAATGGCGATCTGACTGTCTTGTCTTATGACACCGGTGACAACGCCGCGTTGGCGGTCCTCATGGGACGCGCAGATGCCCTGTCCGCAGACTCCCCAGTAACGGCGTGGGCTGTCAATCGCTCCGAAGGAAAAATGCGGCAGGTAGGCGATATGTTCCAAGCATCGCCCTATGGCTTTGCCGTACCCAAGGATTCCGATCTCGGCAAGGCCTCTGCCGCGGCACTGCAACACCTCATCGAAACCGGTGAGTATGCAGAAATCTTGTCCCGTTGGGGCATCGAGGATGGCTTAATAGACCAGGCAATGATTAATGAAAGGCCGATCAATGGTTAATGAAAATACGGCGACGCCAGCTACGGCAGAGCCTAAGGAAAAGCCCGCCAAGATCGAGGCGCGACCTCTACGCCACCCGTGGCGCTGGGTCTTCGCCGGCCTGCTTATCGTGCTCGGCGTGTGGTTCATCATCGCCTCCGCCCGCAACGAGGCTTTTGGCTGGGACACCTACTTCCAGTACCTGTTTGATAAGCGCATTGCACTTGCCTCCCTCCACACCATCGCCATCACCATTTTGTCCATGATCATCGGCGTTGTCGGTGGTGCCATACTTGCGGTTATGCGCATGTCCCCGAACCCGGTGCTGCGCAGCGTCTCCTGGGTATTCCTCTGGGTCTTCCGCGGAACGCCGATCTATGTGCAGCTGGTGTTTTGGGGTCTGCTCTCCGCCATCTACCAATCCATCAACCTGGGCTTTACCGAGGTATCCTTGCAGACGATCCTCACCAACGCCTTCTTCCTTGCGGTGATGGGCCTGGGGCTTAATGAAGCCGCCTATATGGCCGAGATTGTGCGCTCCGGTATCACCTCCGTTCCCGAGGGCCAGAAGGAAGCTTCCAAGGCACTCGGCATGTCCTGGTGGATGACCATGCGCCGCACCGTCCTTCCGCAGGCCATGCGCATTATCATTCCGCCCACAGGAAATGAGTTCATTTCCTTGCTCAAGACCTCTTCCCTCGTGGTGGCCATTCCTTATACCGAGGAAATCTTCGGCCGTTCCACGGATATTTCCGCCGCGCTCTTCCAGCCCATCCCGCTGTTGCTGGTCGCAGCGTCCTGGTACCTCGTGGTTACTTCCCTGCTGATGGTGGGACAGTACTTCCTGGAGCGCCGCTTTGAGCGCGGCGCCACCCGCGAACTCACTGGCCGCCAACTTGCTGCGCTGGCAGACGCTGAAGGAACCATCCCCCGCAACGTATCCGTGATTTCGGAGGCTAAAAACTAATGGCTACTCCCATGATTTCCGCCCAGAACGTCCATAAGTCCTTCGGACAGCTCGAGGTCCTCAAAGGCATTGACCTTGAGGTCCAGCCCGGCGAAGTGGCCTGCCTGTTAGGCCCCTCGGGCTCCGGCAAGTCCACCTTCCTGCGCTGCGTCAACCACCTTGATAAGGCAACGGCGGGCCGCCTCTACGTCGACGGCGAGCTGATTGGCTACCGCGAAAAGAACGGCACCCTGTATGAGATCAGCGAAAAGGAAGCCGCAGAGCAGCGCTCCGATATCGGAATGGTCTTTCAGTCTTTCAACCTTTTCCCCCACCGCACGGTGATTGAAAACATCATCGAGGCACCGGTGCAGGTGAAAAAGATTCCGGAAGAGACCGCCCGCGCCCGCGCTATGGAGCTGTTGGAGGACGTTGGACTTGCTTCCAAAGCCAATAACTACCCGGTACAGCTCTCCGGCGGCCAGCAACAGCGCGTTGCCATCGCTCGTGCGGTGGCCATGGATCCTAAGCTAATGCTTTTCGACGAACCTACGTCCGCCCTCGACCCCGAGCTCGTCGGCGAAGTGCTGCGCGTTATGAAGGACCTCGCAACCGAAGGCATGACCATGCTCGTAGTCACCCACGAGATGGGTTTTGCGCGCGAGGTAGCCGATAAGGTCTTCTTCATGGACGGCGGCGTGGTCATCGAGTCCGGCAGCCCAGCTGAGGTTTTGGATAACCCGCAACAACCACGCACCAAGGACTTTTTAGCTTCGCTGCTGTAGCCCCCCACTGCACTCAACAGAGTGCCTTCAGCCCGCCGCCTTTCAGCTAAAAGAGAGGACCGGCGGGCTTTGTCGTGACTCATTCCTCTACACCAGTGTTAAAAGACCCCGAGTCAATGCGCTGGCCGCACCCAAGCCGGCGACGCTCAGCGACAGCACACGGGCCTTTTCTCGTGGAACACGCTGGGCAATCCGGGTTCCGGCCCAAATTCCTACACACATGCCTAATACTCCCGCGGGCCACATCACCCAAGGCAGGCCATCAAAGTGGGCCGCACCAGTAAGCGTCTTGGTCATCACGGAAAAGAATCCGCCTACGACAAAAATCGGCTGCAGCGTAGCGGCGTAAACATGTTGGGGCCACTTTGCCGCCTGGGCGTAGACGGTAATAACCGGGCCGGCCACGCCGGCCAAAGTATTGGTAAAGCCGCCGAGAATACCGGCGGAGATGGCAGGGCCTTTGCCCTCCATCGGCGGGACAAACTTCTTTCCAAAAGTAACCACCGCCAGTGCGACCAGAAGCGCAGCGCCCACCACAATCATGAGCCCTGCGGTATCCATGCGCCTAATGAGCAGCGCCGCGGCCAAGGAACCTATCACCATGACTGGGGCTATTAGCCCGAACTTCTTCCAGCTCACATTTTCACGCACGGAATAGGTAGTCAACATCGCATTAACACAAGCCAAAACGTTAATGACTAGAATGCCTTCGACCGGACCCATAATCAGCATGAGGATGGGACCGCCGATGAGACCGAGCCCCATTCCAGATACCCGTTGCAGTGTCGAACCGACGACAACGACGAGGAAAATAACCAGTGCGAGGCTCACTGACGGTATTTCTCCTTTACCGCACGACCTACGGATTCGGGGAACATACCCGTTACGTCGCCGCCAAACTTTGCTACCTGCTTACACAGCGAGGAACTGATATATCCGTACTTCTCGTCCGTGAGTAGGAAGACGGTATCGATACCGGAAAGGCGCCGGTTCATCTGCGCCATGGGCAGCTCATATTCATAGTCGAGAGAGCTTCGCAGTCCCTTCACCAAGACGTCCGCCCCGTGCTCCGTGGTGTAATCCACCAACAGCCCGGAGCAATAATCCACCTTGATGGAAGAATCCACGCTCTGACGGATAAGTTCCATGCGCTCCTCCACGCTAAAAAGCCCGGAGGGCTTGTCAGGGTTACCGGTTACTAACACGGTGACCTCATCAAACATCTGATTAGCGCGGTTGATGATATCGACGTGGCCTAAGGTGACGGGGTCGAAGGATCCAGGGCAGACGGCCTTAGTCATGCTACTTTCGCTTTCTTTTCAGTGGTTTAGTCTTCGGTGTCCTCGCTGCCGGGGCGGGTATAAACCGCCATATCCATGCGTGCGATGCCAAAGGTGCGCTTCTTAAGCTTCTGGCCGGTGGGCTCAAAACCAGCAGGCCACTCAGTATCCGCGGAATCAACATGACGCTCAATTACTACCATTGCGCGATCGGTCAGCACTGGTTCGATAGCAGCAATGAGTTCATCCACCTCATCAAAAGCATAGGGCGGGTCCGCCAGCACCAAGTCAAAGTGTTTGCGCGGGGCACTAGCCAGGTAGGTGCCTACCTTCATCTCTTGCACGCGCACGCCGGGATGCTTGACGACGCCCATGTTGTGCCGGATGATTTTCACCGCATCGGCCGAAGATTCCACCAGTACTGCTTCATCTGCTCCACGGCTCGCCGCCTCTAGGCCCAGGGCACCAGAGCCAGCAAAAAGATCGAGCACCGAAGATCCAGCAAAGCCCCACCGTGCAGTGAGAGATGAAAACAGCCCTTCGCGGGCGCGGTCTGCGGTAGGCCGGGTTCCTTCTGCAGGCACTTTAATGGTGCGTCCGCGAGCTTCGCCGGCAATAATGCGCGTCATTTATGCTTCTCCAATCTCCATCAAAAGGTCTCCGCCCACCACATCACTAAAGTCAGAGACCACAATACGGTGGACCTTTCCTGGTCCCGGGCTTTCTACGGGAGCCTCGAGCTTCGTGGCTTCAACGGTCGCAAGCGGTACTCCGGTATCAACAGTGTCTCCCACATTCACATGGCAACGGACGATGCCCGCGAAAGGGGCGTAAATTTTCATGCTTCTAGGTTAACCCGTCTTAGTTCTTCTCCAAGTATTCCTGTTCGCTTTCGCTCAAATTGCGCGTGAGTTCCTCAGCCAGCTCGGGATTGCGCATCACCATGGCGCGCGCATCCGTGTGGGTGCGCTCCACAATGTCTTGGTCATCCGCCAAGTTCAGTAGCCGCAGTGTGCGGTGAGTTCCGGACTGCATGGTGCCCAAGATGTCGCCCTCTTGCCGCTGGCGCAAATCAAGCTCGGCCAGTTCAAAACCCGAGGACGTTTGGGCGATCTGAGTGATACGACGGAAGGACGGAGTGTTATCGGCTGCCGTCGTGTGCAAAAGGCAGACGGAGGCATTGCCGCCTCGTCCCACACGCCCACGCAACTGGTGCAACTGGGAAACGCCGAAATGCTCGGACTCGCGAATGAGCATTACCGTGGCATTGGGAACATCCACGCCCACCTCAATGACCGTGGTAGAGACCAGGATATCGATCTCTCCCCTGGCAAATGACGTCATTACCTCGTCTTTATTGGGCATCTTCCCATGCAAAATGGCGACCCGCAGTCCCTTGAAGGGACCGTTTTCTAACTGCTGTGCAAGCTCTAGAACTCCGCCTTTGCCTTCAATGCGTGGGCAAACGATATAGGCCTGATGGCCGTGGGCAACCTCCTCGCGTATGCGCTCGAGTGCGCGCAGCACCCAGGTCGGCCGCCACTCGGCCACCACTGCTGACTGAATAGGTTTGCGACCACCGGGCAGCTCGGTCAGCGTTGATACGGCGAGGTCGCCAAAGACGGTCATCGCAATGGTGCGCGGAATCGGTGTTGCTGTCATCACCAGCACGTGGGGGCTGAGGCCTTCACGTGCCTTTAACCGCAGGCTATCACGCTGCTCTACACCGAACCGGTGTTGCTCATCTACGACGACCAATCCCAAGTTAAAGAACTCCACGGTGTCTTGGATAATCGCATGGGTTCCAATGATGATGTCCGCGTCACCGGAGACAATATCCAATAAAGCCTGCCGCTTGTCCGCCGTACGCATGGAGGCGGTCAGGAGTACCACCTTGACCCCTTCGGGAACCGAGGTCCCGATGGAGGCAGCGTGTTGGGAGGCGAGTACTTCCGTAGGCGCCAGTAGACCCGCCTGCGTGCCTGCGTCGACAGCCTGCAGCATAGCGCAGGTAGCCACCATGGTTTTGCCCGAGCCAACCTCGCCTTGCAACAAGCGCATCATGGGCAGCGGACGAGCAAGATCGTCTTCGATCTCGCTAATGACGCGACGCTGCCCTTCAGTCAGATCAAAGGGCAGATGGCTCAGCAATTCTTCGCGATAGCCGCCTAAGGTAGCCGGCATGGTAGAAGCGGTGCGGGCTTCGGCATCGCGCTGGCGCAATGCCATCACCAAACCAATAGACAGAGCCTCGTTGTACTTCAGCCGCTGAATCGCACGGTACGGGCCCGCCTCCCCCGGCTCATGGATTTCCCGTACTGCCTTATCGAGGCTGATGATCATCTGATAATCCAGCGGTTCCTCAATCGGCGGGGTCTTAGATAAAACGTAGTGGATGGCACCCATGATGTACCACGAGGTCACCTTGGACGTGGCTGGGTACACCGGTATCCATTCGCGTTCCAAGAGGAGCTGGTCGAGCCTGCCAAACTGCGACAGGTTCCGCAGCGAGCCGGTGGCCTTTGGGCGGTGCTTCTTGCCGGATTCGGCCGCTGGCTGGCGGTAGTCATCCAGTTCGCCATCGGGGCGGCCGAAAGCATCGATCTCTACAAAGTCCGGCTGCTGCAACTGCGGCTGGTTGCGAAAGAACTTAAGCTTGCCGCTCATCATGACGCGCTGTCCGCGGTGCAACATCCGCATCACGTAATTGGCATTGAAAAAAGTCGCAATGATGCTGCCATCGAGCTGCACATTGATGATGGTGGTCTTGCCCGAGTCATGGCGGGTGAATCCGGTAATGGTTCCGGTAACCGTGACGATATCGCCCTCCGCAGCGTCTCCTAGGCCGACGTCCTTGTTGTGGCGGATATAGTCTCGCGGATAGTGAGCTAAGAGCTCACCGCAGGTCTCATACCCCAGCGCTTTGGTAATCTTCGCGGCATCTTTCGCCGCAAGCACCTCCGTCAAAGGGCGATTGTCCTGCCAGCCGAGCATTGCTATTCCACTCCGATTTCGGTTGCGATATCCGGTACATTCAGTGCCATAACGTCCACGCGAAGCTGTTGAGCTAGGTCCTCCTGGTCTAGATCAAGGGCGCTTAAGACTGTGACCTGCTCACCGCCTTCTGCTAAGAGATCGCGGCAAGTGGCAATGATTGATTGCGGGGTTTCCTGGCTCGGGTAAGCCACTCGCATGGACTTGGCAGCATCACGCATGGCAGCAACGACGACACCGGTATCTGGGTTATCCGGCTCATAGACGGAAATCGCCGCCAGAGCCGCAGCTAGCGATTGCGCGGGCACTACTCTCCCAGCGCCGGTCTCCGAGCTCAAGCCGGTAGCAAGGACGATGTCCTCGTCTTCCGCTGCAATGGGAGCATCCGGAGACACAACGCGAACCCCCGCCGATGCAAGAAGGTCAGTGATGGGCCCGGCTGGTGCGGCGGCAAACACTCTACGAGCAATCGGATCTTCGGAGGCAGGTTCGGCGTGAGGAGGCAACACCTCGAGGTGGAGGTTGGTTACCTTTCCTGTACCAAAGGCGGTTTCGATGACTCTGCCTGCCTGCCGGGAGTGGATATGTACATTAGCGCTGTCCTCGGTGGCGCGAGCGATGACGAGGCTATCTCCCATAAGAGAAATTGCTGTTTGCAGCTCGTCTATATCTCCCTCGAAGAAAAACACCACTTCCAGTTCAGTTTCCGGCTCCGGCTCGGGAATTCCTGTGTTCCCGGTGGATCCTTCGACTTCTGCGAGCAGAGACTCTAAGAGGATGACGAGGCCGGCGCCGCCAGCATCCACCACTCCTGCCTCGCGCAGGGCTGGTAGTTGCGAAGGAGTGCGCTCGAGGGCCGTTTCCGCGGCAGTGATTGCGGCGCTGACAATACTGTGCAAGGTTGCGCCTGACTGCGCTGCAGCGTCTTCGGCGGACTCGGCTGCTGCCTTCAGAACCGTAATAACTGTGCCTTCCACCGGATCGACAATGGCTCGCTCCACCAGCTCCACGGCCTGCTGCAGGGCGCGGGCAAAGACGGCACCGTCGATAACTGAGTCCACAGTTGACTCGGCCACGCCGCGCAGAACCTGGGACAGCACCATTCCCGAGTTTCCGCGGGCACCACGCACCGCCCCGAACGCGAGTAAATCGGCGACATCGCCGCCCTTGTCGAGCTCCGCTACCGCTGCCTCCATGGTGTGCGCCATATTCGATCCCGTATCGGAATCCGGTACGGGAAAGACATTGAGCGCGTTAATCTCATCGCGGCGATGGGCTAATTCCCCCACGGCGCGGGTGGCCCAATTACGCATTCCGTGGGAATCCAGCGTGCTGGGGTAGGACATGCGCAATAGTTTACAAGCGCCAGTCTATTTCCTGTGCGCCTTGGTCCCGCAAAAGGGCGTTTGCCCGGGAAAAGGGCTTCGATCCAAAGAAACCGCGGCTGGCAGAAAGCGGTGAGGGGTGTGGGGACTTGATACAGGGGACGTCGGGAAGAAAGCGCTCACACGCTTGTGCATCCCGGCCCCAGAGAATCGCGACCATGGGGCTGCGGTTGAGCGCGCGAATGGCAGCCTCGGTGATCTCTTCCCAACCGATGTGACGGTGCGAACCGGCTTGGCCTGGGGCTACGGTAAGCACCCTGTTAAGCAACAGCACTCCCTGGTCCGCCCAGGCGCTCAGGTCCCCGTCTTCCCGGCCGTCGATACCCAGATCATCGTGCAGCTCGCGGTAAATATTGACCAAGGAACGCGGCGGTTTCACACCCGGGCGAGTCGAGAAGGCCATGCCCATGGCGTGTCCTGGGGTGGGATAAGGGTCTTGGCCGACGATGAGCACGCGGACATCATCCAGCGGCATCTGCAACGCACGGCAGACATCCTCAGCCGGGGGCAAATAGTCCTGCCCCTCAAGAGCGTGAGAAATCTGTGGCCATTGCTTTTCAACTACCGGTGCCAGCATCGGCTCCCAAGAGGGGTGGTAGGTGGGGTGCATGGTTAAAAGCTCAACCAGCCTTTCTGATAGCTCGGTGTCGTGCCTCCCAGCGTAACCCCGCAGCCGCGGGTTACGGTGCCAATCTTTCGGAATCCGGAGGGGGCGTCCTTTGCCGTCGTGCCGATGAGGGTGTGGTCTTCGCCGCCGCTGAGTACCCATTCCCACGGGTCGCAGTCGAGTAGATCCGCGGCTTGGCACAGCAATTCTTCCGGTTGCAAGGCCTGCGGATCCAAGTCCATGTGCACGCAGGAATGCTCGGCCATCGTCGTGCAGTCTTGAATCAAACCGTCTGAGTTATCGGTCATGGCGGTGACCCCGGCGGCGCGGGCGATGACGCCACGGCCGGGGTTGAGCCAGGGGGCACAGTGGGCGTCGATAAGCGGCTGCAGGTGCTCATGCCCTGCAGGAAGGTTCCGGCCGAAGCGCTCCAACAAGGCCAAGCCGGCGGCCGAGTGGCCGATCTTGCCGTGCGCTACCACCTGCTGGCCGGCCCGCGCCCCGTCCAAAGTCAAGGCGGGAAGGCTGCCGCCCAGGAAGCCTACGGCCGTGATATTGATGACCAAGAGATCAGACTTCGTGAGGTCGCCGCCTACCAACTCGGCGTTATAGAAGGA
Organism: Corynebacterium tuberculostearicum; assembly: GCA_938008395.1. Lineage (GTDB taxonomy): Bacteria > Actinomycetota > Actinomycetes > Mycobacteriales > Mycobacteriaceae > Corynebacterium > Corynebacterium tuberculostearicum_L. Next base: position 40,137 of record CALLKG010000063.1, on the reverse strand, counting down.
GCTATGTTCCGCAATTCCCTCGGCAATGCCACGTACGAAGGGCACCGGGGTATCGCCTGGCGCGGCGATTGCAAGCAGGGCAGCAACCGGACGGGCACCCATAGCTTCCACATCGGCAAAATTGCGCAAGATGGCCTTCTTGCCAATCTCGCGCGGGGTAGACCACTCGCGCAGGAAATGACGTCCCTCCACCATCAAATCAGTGGCCGCCACGGTGCGGGAATTCGGCGGCGCGCTGGGCAGTACCGCGGCATCGTCTCCATTGAGCCTACTGGAGGCCACGGAGGTAATTTCCCGGATGGCGGCGCGTTCTCCCACATCTGCGAGAGTCTGAGTTAAGTTCACCAGCTTCCTTTCGATACTATGAGCCCTTATGACATCCCAATTTAACCGCACCGCGATCTTCATTTCACTTGGGTTGTCCATAGTGATGGTTCTGGCGGTCCTTTTCGGCGCAAAATACGTATTCAATAACGTCGCCAAAGCACCAGTGGCGGTCTCCCCCGTGGAGTCTAAGGAGGCAGACTCGCAAGCCTGCCGCAGCTTTATCGACGCCCTTCCGGATCAGGTCATGGATAGGCCACGTGCCGATATTGCCGAGCCCGTGCCTTCGGGCGTCGCGGCCTGGGCCACTACCTCAGAGGATAAGGTCACCGTGCGCTGTGGCGTAGATATGCCTTTCCAGTACACCGAGTACTCCCAGACCCAGGACGTAGAAGGCGAACAGTGGTTCCAGGTGCGCGATGCCACCCCCGGCTCCAACCTCACCACTTGGTATGCGCCGCAGCGCTTCCCCGTTGTCGCGGTCACTGCCTCCACTGACGCAGAGCCGGGCGAGCTGAACGACGCCCTCTCTTCCCTCGAAGAAAAGCCTGCCACTGCCCACGAGGCGCCACTTAAGGCTCTCAAGGCGGGGAATGACCAGATGTGCGCAGAAGTAGACAAGGCCCTGCCCGATTCGGTGGCTGAGGGATACAGCCGCCGCGAGGTTGAGGATAAGAATACCTATGTATGGAGTGCCGAAGGCCGCGAAGACATCGTTGCGCGATGCGGCGTAGCCAAGCCGGAGAACTATCGCGCCGGAGTCAAGCTCCAACAGGTCAACGATATTCCGTGGTTCGAGGACACCACCTTGGCCCATGGCACGACCGCGGGCACGTGGTTTGCCCTCGGCCGCGAGGACTACCTTGCGCTACACGCCCCACAAGATGCCGCGCAGGCGGCCCTGGTGGAAATTGGCGATGTGCTCGCAGAGCACACGGCCGAAAAATAAGCAGCGCTTGGGCCTACTTGGCTAGGGCCTGCTCGATAAGCGCCTCGAGCAGCGCCGGGTACTCAACGCCCGAGGCCGCGAGCACCTGCGGGTACATGGAGATCGGGGTAAAGCCCGGCAGGGTATTGATCTCGTTGATGTACACAGATTCCTCGGTGACGAAGAAGTCGACCCTAGACAAGCCCTCACAGTTGAGGGCCTCGAAGGCGCGGATTGCCATGTCGCGTAGCTTTTCGGTCAGCTCGGGTGCGAACGGCGCAGGGATTTCGGCGGTGACCACATTGTCGAGGTACTTGGTGTCGAAGCCATAAAAGCCCTCGTCGGAATCATCGATACCGGCGAGCAGCGCCGGGACGGAGGCCAGCAAGGTGCCATCGGCATAGTGCAGTACGCCGATTTCTACCTCTTTGCCTACGATTTCCGGCTCCACCAGGATCTTTTCGTCGTCTTCCAGTGCCAGGTCAACAGCTGCGGGGAATTCCTCCCAGGTGGTGACCTTGGATACGCCAATGGAGGATCCACCGCGAGCAGGCTTGACAAAGACGGGCAGGCCTAGCTGCTGCTTTTCGTCCTCGCTTAGCTCGGTGCGGCCTTTGAGGATGACCTCGGGCGCTACTGGCAGGTCTGCCGCCGCCAGCACCTTCTTGGTAAATTCCTTATCCATGCCCACCGAGGACGCCAAGACCCCTGGGCCTACATAGGGCAGGCCGGAAAGCTCAAAGAGTCCTTGGACTGTACCGTCCTCACCAAAGGGGCCGTGCAGAATGGGAAATACCACGTCGACCTCTGCAAAGAGCGTGCCGTCGGTGACGTTATGGAATTGGCCCTTCGCATTGGGATCAAGGGAAAGGGTCAGCTCCGCACCAGGGCTGACCTCCGGCATAACACCATCGACAATTTCTAAGCCGTCAGTGGTGCCGGGCGTCCACGTGCCCTCACGGGTGATACCGATGGGCACCACCTCGAACTTCTCTGGGTCGAGGTGGTTCATGATCGCGCCAGCGGATACGCAGGATACGGAATGCTCGGTGCTACGGCCGCCATAGATAACGGCCACGCGGGTCTTTTCAGTCATGCCCGCAGATTTTACCCTCGACCTACTCCGACTTCTTGGACCGACCCATCAAAGCGATGATCATATCTTCTACCGCCACACCCTCGTAGCACACGCCATAAACGGCGTGCGTGATAGGCATCTCTACCCCGGCCTGCTGGGCGAGGCGATAGATGGAGTCACAGGAGTAGACACCTTCGGCGACCTGTCCATTGGTCGCGGCCTTGGCCTCTTCAATCGTGCCGCCTTGGCCCAGGCGGTAGCCAAAGGTGCGGTTGCGCGACAATGTCGAGGTGCACGTTGCCACCAAGTCGCCCATGCCTGCGAGGCCGGAGAAAGTAAATGGATCCGCCCCCAGCTCCACGCCCAGGCGGGTAATTTCCGCCAGACCGCGGGTGATGATGGTGGCCATGGTGTTATTGCCCAGCCCCTTGCCGGAGGCGATACCACAGGCCAAGGCGATGACATTCTTGCAGGCGCCACCGATTTCCGCGCCGATGACATCGGTATTGGTGTAGGGCCGCAGGTACGGCGCGGCGACCGCTGCTTGCACGCGCTGAGCGCGGTCTTCATCGGAGCAGGCAATCACCGTGGCGGCCACTTGGCCGGCAGCAATCTCCTTGGCCAAGTTCGGGCCAGACAGTACCGCCACGCGGTCTGCTGGCACGCCCGCCGCATCCATAATGACCTCACTCATGCGCTTGAGCGTGGCAGTCTCTACGCCTTTAGAAATAGACACCAGGGTCGCGTCCTCTGGCAGGTGCGGCGCCCACTTTTCCACGTTGGCGCGCAAGGTTTGGGAGGGAACGCCGAACACGACGACGTCGGCAAGCGCCAGCGCTTCGACATCATCATGGGTGGCCCGCACCACGGCCGGCAGGCGGGTATCCGGCAAATAGTCCGGATTGGTGTGGGTCTCGTTGATGGCCTGCGCCAATTCCGCGCGGCGCGCCCACAGGCGAACGTCATTTCCGGCGTCCGCAAAGACCTTGGCCAAGGTAGTGCCCCAAGAACCAGCACCCATCACGGCAACATTAACCATGGTGTCTCCTCCAAACGTGCAAATCTATAACCCCAACCTTAAAGCATGCCCGTCCCCCGTGGGGCAAGGATGCACAACGCGCCTAACCCGTGGGACAATGGGCCCTTAGACGTTGTTCTTATAAACCCAATTACTGTGGAAAGGCCCTGTGGAGGCAGACGATGCCCAATATTAAAAAGATGCACGAAACCGACAAGGATCAGCAGCACGAGGAGTTTATTTCCGGCCGCCACCAGGAAATCCCGGTGGACCCCGCCAAGGAATTCCACCGCACTACCCTTGCCGCCGGCGCCGTAATCTGGCGCGGCTCCCCGCAGGACCCAGAAATCGCGCTCATCCACCGCCCCCATTACGATGATTGGTCCCTGCCCAAGGGCAAGGTCGATCCCGGCGAATCCCTGCCCACTACCGCGGCCCGGGAAATCCTGGAGGAGACCGGCTTTAGCGTGCGTCTAGGCAAGCTCATCGGCAAGGTAACGTACCCAGTCCAAGGCCGCACTAAGGTGGTCTACTACTGGGTGGCCAAGTACCTGGGCGGAACCTATTCCGCCAATAGTGAAACCGATGAGCTGCGGTGGCTGCCCATCGACGAGGCACAGGACCTCCTGTCCTACGACGTTGATACCGCGGTAGTGGCCAAGGCGGCCAAGCGCCTGCGCATCGCGCCCGCTACCCGCGTGCTCTATGTGCGCCACGCACGCGCGCATGAAAGCGGTAGCTGGCAAGGCGATGACAACCTGCGACCACTGGATAAAAAGGGCCGCCGCCAAGCAGAGATGCTGGTGCCGATGCTGAGTGCCTTCCAGCCCACCGCCATTTACTCTGCCCTGCCCCAGCGCTGCCAGCAGACGGCTGCCCCGCTTGCCGACGAACTGGGCAAGGACATTTCCATCAACAAAAACTTTGGCGATGAGGCCTGGGAGAACGACCCAGAAGCAGCCAAGAAAGCTTTCCGCCGGGTGGTCAACGAAGGCGGCGTTCCTGTCATCGTAAGCCAGGGGACCACCATTCCTGGCATCATCGAGGACCTCGCCCCAAAGTTCCTGAAAAAGCCGGTGGACAAGCTGAAGTTTAAGAAGGCTTCTGTGTGGGTCTTGTCTTTCAACAATGGCGAGCTCACCGGTGCCGATTACCTGGCTAGCCCACTGCCGGTGCGCTAGTTTCCTGGTTCCTCGCCGACCAACAATTAAGGCCCTGCCTGCCACCTGATTCGGTGGAACGGCAGGGCCTTCTGTGCACTCCTATTGTGCGACTGCGCAGCTTTCTAGCCGCGCAGTTCAAGGGTGCGGCGGACAAAGAGAACCATAATGAGTGTATTCAGCGCCGGGAACAAAATAGCGCCGACGATGGTAAAGCTCAGCACGGCGTACAGGACGGCAATTAGGACGAGCACCAAGATGGTCACTCCAACGTTCTTCTTTGCGACCTCGATGGATGCACCAAAGGTTTCGCCCACAGATAGCTCAGGGCGTGCAGCCTTGACGGCCGGCATCCAAGTGAAGAAGAAGGCGGCGAAGAGTCCCGGAATAACCAGGAGGAAAAAGCCTAGAAGGACAACCACGATCGACAGCGCATAGACCGCCATGAGTCCGGCGATATTCTTAAAGCTGAGGAAGTCCGTTATCTGCAGCGTGCCGGTATCCACCTGCTTATTGGCGGCCTGGTACCAGGTGCTATATGCCCAAATCATCACGAGGAACATCGCAATAAAGACAAGAACCATCACTGCGACCAGCCCGCCAGTAAGAGCAGCATCAGACCCCGAGCTACTGTTGGCTAGGGCATCAATGGATGATCCGCTGCCCGCTAGGACAGCAATCAACACTAAATAGAGGATGAACATCACTACGCCCTGGATCAGTGGGCCGAAAATCCACTGCGCCCAATTGCGGCCGAAATAGCGGAAGCTATCGCCGATTACCTGAATGGCATCTACATCCCGGCCAAACAGGGAATCGTTTTCCGGATACGGGCTTCCGGCGTATCCAGGCTGGCCGTACTGCTGTTGTCCATACTGTTGCTGGCCAAATTGCTGTTGACCAAATTGCTGTTGGCCGTAGCCAGACTGGCCATTCGCATCATTTCCATGAGATGCAGACTCATGGCCGGCTCCGGGATACTCTGCCCCGTTGTTTCCTGAATTGAAGGAATCATTATTCGAATAAGGATTGCTCATAAGTCTAAAGCTAGGGTGATACTTTGTTGCGGGAAACTGGAGCAAACAATTGTTACCTATACGTTACCGAGTTGTACCCCCATTTACCCCAAGGCAGAAGTTTAAAGTTCACGTGTGAGCGCACGGCGCCCCTACGGCTTCTTCGCGTAGCAGGACTGTAGGGGCACTGCTGGCCCGCCGATCGCCATCGATTCTTCTGCTATTGGGCGTGAACAGCAGGCTTGAAGCTGGGGCGACGCGATTCGTACGCAGCGATTGCATCCTCGTTGCGGAACGTAATGCCGATGTCATCCAGCCCTTCCATCAACCGCCAACGGGTGTAGTCATCAATATCGAAGCGGTAGGTATTTTCACCCACTGTGACTGTTCGAGCCTCCAGGTCCACGGTGACCTGGGTTTCTCCTGCTTCCAGCTGTTTCCAGATGAGCTCAATATCTTCTTGCTCCATCAATCCAGTAAGCAGTCCGGATTTTCCAGCGTTGCCGCGGAAAATATCAGCAAAGCGGGAAGAAAATACCGCGCGGAAACCGTATTCACTCAACGCCCACACTGCGTGCTCACGGGAGGATCCGGTGCCAAAATCACTGCCCGCGAAAAGCACCGAGCCATCCTTGAATTGCGCCTGATTGAGTACAAAGTTGTCATCGGAGCGCCAATTTGAAAATAGGCCATCTGAAAAGCCGGTACGCTTGACCGACTTCAAGTAGCGCGCGGGGATGATCTGGTCAGTATCCACGTTGGAAGCGCGCAGGGGCACGCCCGTTCCCGTATGCGTAATAAATTTCTCCATTGTCAATGCCTTTCTAAGCGCTTAATCCAGATCTGCCGGGCTAGACAGGTAACCGGTCACGGCAGTCGCGGCAGCCACCTGCGGGGAGACAAGGTGCGTGCGCCCGCCAGGGCCTTGCCGCCCCTCGAAGTTGCGGTTGGAGGTGGAGGCGGATCGCTCGCCCGGAGCCAGTTGATCTGGATTCATACCCAAGCACATCGAGCAACCGGCGGTACGCCACTCCGCGCCGAACTCTCGGAAGACTTCGTCGAGGCCCTCCTCCTCCGCTTGGGCCTTGACCACGGCGGAGGACGGCACGACCATCATCCGCGTATTGGCAGCGATGGTGCGCCCCTTGACCACGTCGGCCGCAGCGCGCAGGTCTTCGATGCGGGCATTGGTACAGGAACCGACGAAGACGGTATCGATCTTGATATCGCGCAGCGGAGTACCTGGCTGCAGGTCCATATACTGCAAAGCCTTTTCCACAGTGGCCTTTTCATTATCGTCACCACAATCTTCCGGCTCTGGCACCTTCTCCCCTAACGGAAGGCCCTGTCCAGGATTGGTTCCCCACGTAACAAATGGGATCAGCGAGGAGCCATCAATTTCCACGACAGTATCGAATTCTGCCCCTTCGTCCGTGGGAAGTGTCTTCCAATACTCGACTGCAGCATCCCAGTCTGCTCCTGTAGGAGCGAACTCGCGGCCCTTGACATACTCGAAGGTCGTCTCATCGGGAGCGACCATGCCGGCGCGGGCTCCTGCCTCAATAGACATATTGCACATCGTCATGCGCGCTTCCATGGACATCTTGCGGATGGCCTCACCGCGATATTCAATGATGTGGCCCTGCCCGCCACCGGTACCGATTTTCGCGATTATGGCCAAGATGAGGTCCTTGGCAGATACCCCTTCTTGCAGCTCGCCAGTCACCTCAATAGCCATGGTTTTGAATGGCTTTAAAGAAAGCGTCTGCGTAGCCATGACGTGTTCTACCTCAGAGGTGCCAATACCCATGGCGATAGAACCAAAGGCGCCGTGCGTGGAGGTATGCGAGTCGCCACACACGATGGTCATACCCGGCTGGGTGATTCCCAGCTGCGGGCCAACTGTGTGGACAATGCCCTGCTGGGCATCACCCATAGAGTGCAAGCGCACTCCAAAATCCTCGCAATTCTTGCGCAGGGTCGATACCTGGGTGCGTGAAACCTCATCCTTGATTTCCAAGAGATTGCCGGACTTGATGCCTTGCGTGGGAACGTTATGATCCTCGGTGGCCAAGTGCAGCTCAGGGTGACGCAACGTGCGGCCGGCCAGCCGCAAGCCATCAAATGCCTGCGGACTGGTAACTTCATGTAGTAGCTGAAAGTCGATAAAGATAAGGTCTGGCGCCCCAGCATCGCCGTGTTGGACGACGTGATCGCGCCACACTTTTTCTGCCAATGTCAGCTTCTGGTTCATAAACATCTCTCCACACTTGAAATCTCATAAGTTGGGACGTAGATTTCATTGTATGGGAGAGTATAGCGCAGTTTCCGGAATTAAGGTGCTGGATCGAGCAATGGCCATAATGATGGCCGCCGCCAACCGCCCCTCCACCCTCAATGAATTATGCGAAACCACGGGGCTACCTCGGGCGACAGCACACCGATTGGCCACCGCACTCGAAGCACACCGCATCCTCGTTCGCACCCCCGATGGAAAGTGGAAGGCCGGCCCAGCCCTTCCCGGCAACCGTGATCACCTCCTCGAGGCAGCCGGGCCAATCATGGAGAAACTGCGCGAACATACCGGAGAATCCATCCAGCTCTACGAGGTCACTGGAAATACCCGCACCTGCATTGCCACCAGGGAGCCGGAATCCGGCCTCCACAACGTCGTGCCAGTCGGGCGCCAGCTACCGCTTAGCTCCGGCTCTGCCGCACGCATCATTGCCGCATATGTAGACATCAATACCGAAGACGCCTCGTTTACCCAAGAAGACATTGAGGCGGCCCGAAACCAAGGCTATTCCGAGTCTATTGAGGAACGCGAAGCCGGCTTAGCCTCCATTTCCGCGCCGGTTGTCGATGGTTCCGGAACTTTCCTCGCAGTACTGTCAATCTCCGGATCGGTCGAGCGCTTCCAACCTTCCCCGGCCCAGAAATACGCCGACATTCTCACTTCCGCCGCTCGCGAATTGAGCAATCTCCTCTAAGACCCTCCCCAGCTTTTCGACGCCCGCCTCCACCTAGCCCCAAGGAGGCGGGTCCTTTTATTTCCCAAACCAGAATATTAGAGAAACGCGCCTACACCTATTGAAACTCAAATGAAAATACGGTTTAATGAAAACACACTGAAAACAATGGGGAACGTCCCCTACAAGAGAGGATCAGGCATCATGACCCACAACACCCACGAAGACCATACCCACACCCATGGCGCCGATTGCGGCCACGTTTCCTTCCCGCACGGTGACCACACCGACTATCTCCACGAGGGCCACATTCACCGTGAGCATGATGGCCACTGGGATGAGTGCGAGACCACCGAGCACGTTGAAGCCGAGGCGCACGCCGACCACACCCATGGTGAAGGCTGCGGCCACGTAGCGATCCCGCACGGCGACCACGTGGACTACCTGCATGACGGTCACCGCCACGCCGCCCACGGTGATCACTACGACGAGCACTAAACGCCACCCCGGGGCCTAGCCCCATATCGCTTGCCGCCTAGGCCCTTTGAACTGTGGGCCTAGGCGGCCTTTTCTATGCCCACGACTGCTGCTGAAATCGTCTTCGAAATTCACACCAGAAACATATCTGCAAGCTCGACAGGACGCGCTCTCTCATTTCTGTTAAAACTGACAGTCAGACTATTAGTTCTTTCCGGTTGGGTGCTACGGTTCTTCGAGTGATTACTAGTTGGAAGATTTTTCTCCAAGATTTTGTCCGCTTGTGGCGGACCCCTCAGGTCTGGGTGATCCTCATTGGTTTGATGATCACCCCAGCCCTGTATTCCTGGGTAAACATCTCCGGTTTCTGGGATCCATACGGAAACACAGAACACCTCAAAGTCGCCGTAGTTAATGAGGACAAAGGCGCATCCTCGGAGATGACCGGCCACTTAGACGTCGGCGGGCAGATGATTGACAAGCTGCATGACAATGACAAGCTGGGCTGGCAGTTCATGGACCGCCAGGAAGCCGAAGACGCCGTTAAGAAGGGTGACGTCTTCGCCTCGGTAATCGTCCCCGAGGACTTCTCGGCCGATTTCGTTAGCCTTTTTAAAGGTACCTATTCTCAGCCCACGCTGGAATATCACGTCAATGAAAAGCTGAATGCCATTGCACCGAAGATTACTGATACTGGCGCTTCGACCCTAGACACCACCATTAGCTCTACCTTTAATGAGCAGGTAGCGGATTCGGTGGCCACTGAGCTAAAGAACTCCGGTGGCGATTTGAGCCAGAAGATTAACAGTACCGCAAGCAAGACCGCGGATTCGTTTTCAGAGACTGCAGATACGGTAGCTAACTCCCGCAGCCAGCTTGCTGACGTGCATTCCACCATCGAAGACGCGCGCCCTACCATCGCGCAAGCCCGCGAGTCTTTGGGCACGGTGCAAAAGACCGTCGATGATGCCCAGACCGCCCTGGATGAACTTAACTCCATTACTGCAGAGGTCCAGCGGGAAGTCACTTCTTTCTCGGACGATGCCACCGCTGCCTATGTAGAAGGCACTACCGCCATGGCGGACGGAACCGCCTCCGCCAATGCCACCGTAGGCTCAGTCTCCGGCAAACTACGCGGCGCACTCAATCGCGTCGGTGCCGCATCTGCGGGCGCGTCAGGAATCGTCGGTGAGGCTGACCGGGCTATCGATCAGCTTGAAAAGCTTGCGTCTTCACCGGCCCTGCCCCCACAGGTTTCCCAACAGATTAAGGATCAGGTAGGAGACCTCCGCGAACGCAATGACCAGAATAAGGCCGTTCTCGGTGACTTAGATACTCTCAACGGCGATACGAACGACACCATCGATTCGCTCAATAAGACCACGGGCATGTTGGAAAAGATGGCCGCCCAAACGCGCGATGATTCCCACGCGCTGCGCGATAATGTGGCCGAAGGCCTGCCCAAGCTCAATGCTGCGCTTTCCGACGTCACCGCTACCACCGGCAAACTTTCCGCCTCACTCGAAAGCCAGCAGGCACTGGTAGGGCAAACCGATGGGCTCTTGGGCGGCGTCGATGAGCAGCTAAGCCAGGCCCAGCAAGTAGTGGAGCGCTTTTCTGTGGACCTCGACGGTATTGAGGAGGGGCTTCGCGCCTCCCGCAGCGACGTGATTGCGCTGAGCAATACCGCCAATAACAATTCCATCCTGCAGTCTGTCAAGGGTCTGAACCCCGATGAGGTGTCTTCCTTCCTTGCCTCCCCTGCAGAGATGGAAAGCCACGCCGTATTCCCTGTAAAGCACTACGGTTCCGGCATGTCCTCGCTCTTTATCAACCTCACGCTGTGGATTGGCGCGTTCATGCTGCTCATCATCTTCCGCGCTGAGGTAGACCCGCAGGGCCGCAAGAACCTCACCATTACCAAGGCTTACCTTGCCCGCTTCCTTTTGCTTTCCTTCTTTGCCATCGCGCAGGCACTCATCGTGTCCATCGGCAACCTGGCCATTGGAGTTGAACATGCCAATGCATTGGCCTACGTCGCTACCGCAGTCATCGTAGGCCTGTGCTACCTGAGCATTACCTATAGCTTGGTTTCTACGTTTGGACACGTAGGCCGCGGCATCGCGGTGGTCTTCGCCTTCATCCAGATTCCGGGCGCATCCGGCCTCTACCCCATTGAAATGACGCCAGACTTCTTCCGCGCGGTACATCCATTCCTGCCCTTTACCTATGGCATCGATGCCATGCGCGAGACGGTTGGTGGTTTCTACGGCAACCACTATGCACGCGACCTTGCCGCGCTCATCGGCATGGCCGCGATCGCTTACCTCATCGGTACTGTGATGCGCCGCGGCCTGTCCAACGTCAATATGCTGGTCAACGACGAACTGCATAAGGGCGGTTTGGTTATCAACGAGCAGGTCCATCTGGTCGGCAGCCGTTACCGCTTTACCGACCTCCTCTATGCCTTGAATGACCGCGAGGCGTATCAACAAAGCTTGGAGGATAAATGGAGCATGGCGCGCAGGAATTACTCCCAGCTGATGAAGATTACCGTCGCGGTAGGCCTAGCGTTAGTCGTCGCTTTAGGCATCTACTCACGCATTAATCCTGAAGAAAAGGCCATCATTTTCGGCCTGGCCTGCCTGGTTACACTCATTGCGGTGGGTGTTATCTGCTCCCTTGAGTACGTCAAGCAGAGCATCGCGCACGATAACCGCCTGGCGGATCTCAGCGATGAGGAAATCCAGGAGCACCTCGTGCACCAACAGGAACACCCAAACCGCTACCTCCTAGAGGACTTAGACGAGGAATCCACACCTTCTAATACCAGCGAGACCAAGGAAATGCCCGCCGTTGATGCTGATGACTCAGGAAAGGGAGGCGAGTAAGTCATGAAAAACATTCTGACCATTCTCCGCGATGACCTCCACGCCATTCGCACCAATGTAATGACCGCGGTCATCATCTTTGGCCTTGCCATCATCCCGTTGCTTTTCACGTCCTTCAACGTGCTGGCTAGCTGGGATCCTTTTGCTAATACCAACCAGCTCAAGATTGCTGTGGCCAGCGAGGATGAAGGCCACGAAAGCGACCTCGCCTCCCTGAAGCTTAATCTGGGCGATGAGGTGCTCTCGCAGCTCAGCCGCAATCACGATATCGATTGGGTCATTACTGATAGCGCCGATGCAGTTGAAGGAACAAAGTCCGGCGAATACTATGCCGGCATTGTCCTTCCCAAAGACTTCAGCGCGGACCTTCTCACGTTCTATGTAGAAGGAACCGAACCAAGCAAGCTCAACCTCTATACCAATGAGAAGAAGAATGCGCTGTCTACCACCATCACGCAAAAGAGTGCGGACGGCGTCATCCAGAAAATCGACGAGTCCTTCACCCGCGTGGTATCCAATGTCGGCCTTGGCGTCGTCTCGGATTTTGATAAATACCTCAATGAGGACGATACCCAGACTGCACTCAATAACCTGCACAATCGCGTCAATAACGTCAGCACTCGCCTCGATGCTGCGGCTGGCACCGTAGGTGCACTAAGCAATCTGGTCGACTCCACGCTGCCGCTTACGCAGGCTGCGGACAATATTCTCGCCGAGGCTGGCCGCCAAGCTACGGAGACAGACAATGACCAAGGCGAAAACCCCATCGACGTTCTGCGCTCTACCCTCAATGACTCGGCTGGTTCGCTCGACGCTTCCTTGGCTGCTACAACACAAAGCTACGATGCTCTTTCTGCCCAGGTCGATGAGTTGCTCAATAATGCAAGCAACACCAGCGCACAAACGGCGCAGACCTACCGCACCGCCGCTGAACGGGTGAATGAGCAAACTCAGGCCTTTGAGGGAGTTCGCACTGCCATCAAGGACCAAGCCGATAAAGTAGCTCTACCTGCCGCGGTCGCGGGTGGATATAAGGCGATGATGGGCCAGATTGATGCCTCCATTGCCCAGAGCAACGCTCTGCATGATTCGCTCGTATCTACCGCCAATGACCTTGAGCAAGGCCGTGGCACCTCCCAAGACTCCCGACAGCGCACCAAGGATGCCATCGCCAATGCCAAGCAGGCTGCTGAAAAGGCACGCAATTCCTATAACGAGAACCTCAAACCGCAGCTAGATCAGCTCAACCAGAGCGTCTCGGTTGTCGCGGACGATATTGATGCTGTCAAGCAGGACATCGCAGGCATTCGCTCCTCGGTTTCCCAGGATGACGAGTCGCCACAGCAAAGCCTGGCGCGCGCCCGCGATACCACTGCCGGCCTTGCCGGCACCCTGCGGGAGCAAAGCGGCCGTTTTGCGGACATGGGCCGCAAGATCGACGAGGTGCGCCGTGGCGGCGATTTGGACAAGCTGGCGGATATCGTCGGCAACGATCCAGAACTGCTTGCCTCTCGCATCGCCGCTCCCGTGGCTGTAGACCGCCAGCCGGTCTACCCTGTCGCTGCCTTTGGCGTGGGTATGACGCCGTTCTACCTCACCTTGTCGCTATGGGTAGGCGCCCTTCTGGCATGCGTGCTGGTGCATACCAACGCCGAGCGTAAATACTTGCGCAAGGACGAGAACGGGAAGTACGACGAGAGCGAATTCACCCGTGGTCAAGCGTTCTTCGGCCGCTTTGCCACACTCGGCCTGGTCGGCCTCGCGCAGGCCACCTTGGTGGTTCTCAGCCTCATCTTCTTCGTCCAGATCGAGCCTGCTCACCCATTCATGCTCATGTTTGCCGCATGGATAGTCTCGCTGGTGTTTATGTTGATCATCTATTCACTAGTCATCACACTCGATAGTGCCGGCAAGGCTTTAGCGGTGTTGTTGCTCGTGATACAAGTCTCCGGCTCCGGCGGCGCATACCCGCTGCCTTTGCTACCTGAATGGTTCCAGAACGTGAGCCCGTGGCTACCAGCAACGTACGCCATTGATGCTTTCCGCAGCGCCATTGCGGGCACCTATCACGGTGATATTTGGCGCGAGTTGGGCATGCTACTGCTATTTACCATCCCTGCACTCATCGTCGGCCTCGTTCTCCGCCGCGCAATGGATTCCTATCACAAGCGCCTGCAGAAAGCGATTAAGAAGACGAAGGTTATGGCGTAGCCGCGTTTGGCGACGTCTCCCCTCCCGACCTTCCTATACCGCCCACCAAGCCCTTTTCACGGCTTGGTGGGCTTTTTCTTGGTCGGGGGTCCCACGCTAGTGCCCGAAAGACCTAGAAGGGGCTGAGAAAGCCGCATACGCATCCGCTAGGAAGGACTCGGATACCCTTTAACGCTAGGTCTAGCTCCTTCTTAAGGGATTCCCTCGAACGCAGCTATCAGGCAGGTAACCACTTACAGCCCACCTGAGTCCCTACTGAAGGACCGCTACGGGAATCTGTGCCCCCGCTCTTTACCTCAGCTCCTATACCGTCCCGCGGGCAGGACGGTTAGCCCTTGGACATCGAGGCCTGCCCTACATGCCGCTAGACCGGACAGGTCTTAGGTAAAGAAAAAGCTGCGAGCCATGTGGCTCGCAGCTTTCCGTTGGTACCCCGTACGGGATTTGAACCCGTGTTACCGGCGTGAGAGGCCGGCGTCCTAGGCCGCTAGACGAACGGGGCGCGTTCGCAGCAATCGCACATCGTGCGTTGCGGACTTGTTAAGAGTAAACGATGGGTTAATTCAGCACAAATCGCGCGGTCAAGGACGGTTTTAAGGGCAGGCGAAGGAAAACGCAAAAATTCCCGAGTCCGGTACTGCAGTGAGGGTTCTTCGTGGCCGAGGTGCGGATCGAATCAGTGGTTATTCCGCAAGCAATCTGTGGATAGTCCGTGGCCGAGAACGCTGTGCTAGTAGGACTCGGGATGGCGCTGTGCGTCGAAGTGCATATGCTGCAGGCTCCTATACTTCATACAAACGTTGGTGGGAAGGAAGTTGTGGATTATAGCGTTACTACCTGGCTGTGCTTTCGGGCTGTGCGCCTTGGCTGTGGTGCGTTTCGCTTTCTGTCACCCGCTCTCCCTTCTGTCTGTTTTCTGCTGTACCTGCAGTCTATGCCTGCACGTGCAGAACAGGAAGGGGTTTGCACAACTTCGCGGTGGTCTTAACCCTGGTGTCATTGGCAGCAGGCTGCTGCCTGCGCGGATGAGTCCAATGGTCCGGGGTAGGTTATAACCAGTTTTACTTGCGCCGTGGTCACACCCCAGACTGACGCTAGACAAAGACATTGTCCCGGATATGGAAAATCCTCCAGCCTTTAGGCTGGAGGTCTTTGTACCCCGTACGGGATTTGAACCCGTGTTACCGGCGTGAGAGGCCGGCGTCCTAGGCCGCTAGACGAACGGGGCATAGAACTAGTGAGCCTGCCGTTTAAAGCATTTTCACTGCTGGCCTACCAGGACTCGAACCTAGAATGGCGGTACCAGAAACCGCTGTGTTGCCAATTACACCATAGGCCATTTGCTAACTTGCGTTGGAAGCTTACTGCCTTCCGGCTGCGCTCCCTTGCTCGCTGCAACGTGTAATAACTATAATGATCAACGCGTAAACTGCCAAATCGCCAGCACACACGCCATTTTCAGGCCAGTAGAATGGTTAATAAAATGCGGCGAATGACAGCGCTGTAGTTCAGCTGTCATTCGCCGCATCAAAGGGCGGAATTAGATATCTACCGCCGCCTTACGGGAGGCGCTCCTCCTACTGTGCCGCCGGCACATAAGGAGTCACTTCACGGGCCGCACGAAGGCGGGCCAGGGTGGACTCCTTACCCAGTAGCTCCATGGACTCAAAGAGCGGTGGGGAAACCTGGGCGCCGGAAATAGCTACACGCAGTGCACCGTAAGCCTTACGAGGCTTCAACTCAAGGTCTTCAATAAGAGCCTTGGATAGTGCCGCCTCGATATTCTCGGTTTTCCACTCCGCAACACCCTCGAGGGTCTCGAGGCCGACCTCGAGTGGCTGAATGGCCTCTTCCTTGAGGTTCTTCTTCGCCGCCTTCTCATCGAGCTTTAGGTCGGCATCCGGGGTAACCAAGAAGCTCATGAGCCCATAAGCATCAGACAGGGTCTTGATACGGGTCTGCACAAGATCTGCGGCGAAGGCGAATTTCTCGCCGTCATAGTCGGCCGGGAAATCCGTGTATTCGGTCAGGTAGTTGCGCAGACGGAAGGCAAACTCTTCTGGGTCTAGCTGGCGGATGTGATCCGCGTTGATAGCCTCGAGCTTCTTCTGGTCAAAACGGGCCGGGTTACCCAGTACATCGTGGACGTCGAAGTTTTCTACCAAGTCATCCATGCTGAAGATGTCCTGGTCCGCGGACAGGGACCAGCCCAACAGGGACAGGTAGTTGAGCATACCCTCAGGGATAATGCCGTTATCGCGGTGATTAAACAGGTTGGACTGCGGGTCGCGCTTAGACAGTTTCTTATTACCCTCGCCCATCACGAAGGGTAGGTGGCCAAACTCTGGGGTGAACTCAGCGATGCCGATCTTCTGCAGGGCGTCGTAAAGCGCGAGCTGACGCGGAGTAGAAGACAGCAGGTCCTCACCGCGCAGCACGTGGGTGATACGCATCAGGGCATCATCAACCGGGTTAACCAGGGTGTAGAGGGGCGCACCATTGGAACGAGCAACCACATAGTCCGGCTGGGTTTCAGATTTGAAGGTCATTTCCCCGCGCACCAGGTCAGTCCAGGTCCAATCCTGCTCCGGCATGCGCAGGCGCCAGACAGGCTTGCGACCTTCGGCCTCAAAAGCATCGATCTGCTCCTGGGTGAGATCACGGTCAAAGTTGTCATAGCCCAGCTTCGGGTCACGGCCGGCCGCCTTGTGGCGCTCCTCTACCTCTTGGGCAGTGGAATATGCCGGGTAGACAAAGCCACCTTCGATGAGCTTGTCCAAAACTTCCTTATAGATGTCCATGCGCTGGGACTGACGGTAAGGCTCGTGCGGGCCACCGACATCGATGCCTTCATCCCAGCCCAGCCCAAGCCAGGTCAGGGAATCAATGATGGCCTGGTAGGACTCTTCAGAGTCACGGGCGGCATCGGTGTCCTCGATGCGAAAAACCAGCTTGCCACCGGTATGGCGGGCATAGGCCCAGTTGAATAGTGCGGTGCGCACCATGCCTACGTGCGGTGTGCCGGTTGGGGACGGACAGAATCTAACGCGTACTTCAGTCATGCCCACCATCGTAGTGGAGGCGCCGATTCCAGTCCGCACCAGCCCAAGCGCCCCTGAAACCTGCCCGGCGCGCGGCAATTTGCAGTCTATCCCTACACACAAATTGGGGTAATTGGAAACGGGTTTCACTACAAAGCCACTGGTCAGTGAAATCGGTTTCCATTACGGCTAACGGGTTATGGGAATCATTTTCTATAGTTTCTGGTGAACTTGTGAGAACTGTAGAAAGGCCTTCCCAACTGTGGCTTCCCCACGCATCCGTTTCCTTGCCACGCTGAGCACTTTGGCACTTATCACTCCCGCCACGGCTGCCGCAGGCCCCGATGATGGCAAGCACATCGCTACCAATACCCACGTTGACTCCCCCAAGTCTTTCTGGGAGAACAACGATTTCGTCCTAAAGTCCGAGTTTGGTGGTCAAGAGCCCCCGATTGCAGACACTGTTGCCTGGGTGGGCAAGGGCTACAGCGCTACGGATAACAGCAACCAGTATCTCTATACGCTTCCGGCAAACGGGACCCAAGACTACATTGGGGCCCCTGGCACGACTTACTACACAGCGCCGCACCAAGTATCCGGTAATACTTCGCCCATTTGGCTGGGCTTTGGCGCAGATGCTTCCCTGCCCACTGACAAATTTCGGGATGGCGTAGCCTTCCTTGACTTGCTCAGCGTCGATGGCCCCGGCGAGGTGGAGCTTTTTACCAATAAAGATGAAGATGAGGACGGCACCCAGCTGCACCGCATGCTCGGTTCCTTCCCGGATTCGCCGCACTCTGCCTACATTGTTGCCGGCACGCATACGCACAACTCCACTCTGTTTACCAAGCCCGGACGATACCGCCTGACCTACCGCACCAGTGCGCGCGGAAAGGATGGCCAGCTCATAGCCAATGAGCCACAGACCACCACCATCCAAGTTGGTGGGCAAAAGCCCAAAGAGGAAAAAACGCCGAGCCTCAAGGAGCGCTTCGCACAGTCCGCGGCTGGCAACGCCGCTGCTGCAGGCTACAGCCTGCGCATGGCCCCCAAGTCCAATCCCGAAAAAGACGGTGACGACAAGCTCACCACCATTTCCTTCGACGCCAAGAACAAGGCACAAGGCACCCTCACACTGCTTATCGACGGCTACTTCCTCACCGACCTCCCCGTTGAGGACGGGCATGCTCAGTGGGACGAATATATGGGCCCCGACCCGTCCCAGGTACAGGCCATCTTTACCCCTGAGGGCGATGCCCCACGCTGGATATCCCACCCCCTTGACTTCCACCCCGGTAAATCCAGCCACACCGATTCTTCTGCCGCCGCTGATACGTGGCAGCAAACCTCCCAGCCGCGCCAGCTGGCCCCCACCGAGGAAACCGAGCTAAAAGAGCTGGGCTACACCATCCGCATGCGCAAGCAGGGCAATGGTGGCACCAAGATTGTGGTGGATACTGACGATAAAAACTTCAACGGCCTTCTCACCGGCGGGCTCTATGACACGAAGGGGGCTAAATACCCCACTGTGGATCTGGAAACCCCTATTACTAACGGCCACGGCGAGGTCGCCTTTGATGAGGGCGAGTACTTCGAAGGCTATTTTGCCAAGGTTAACCTCTTCCCCCATTCCACTGTTAAGGCCGGACACGCTAGCAGCGTTATTACGGAGTCTTTTGCTTTTGGTGAAAACTATGAAGTCAGTGGGAAGTTCTCCACTTCCAATGAGGAACCGGAGGCTACCCCAGGCAAGGAAGACACTCCGTCTTCCGCGCCGCAGCCAGGCACCGAAGAACCGCAAGCCGGCAATGCACAATGCAGCGAAAAGTACCTACTAGACCGTGGTCATGTAGACATCAAAGCCCAGCCTGCCGAGGGAGGCTTTGCAACGGTTCTGCGCGATGACACGGCACAGGTGGACAAGAAATCTGTTGACCGCAAACTCGATGACGTGGTGCTCGGCGTACACGATAATGCACTCACCCCGCGCAATAAGAAGCTCGCGGGCAAAGAGTTCGACTTCCTAGGAAAGCCCGGTGAGCGCTTCTATCACCTGCCACAAACCCAGGATCAAAACATCATTTGGCCCGGTTATAACACCCAGGACCTGGATTATTCCTTAACCAAGGACAATGCTGTCAACCTCAACTTGAAGCCCACCTCCACGCCGGACGGTGCCGAGTGGGGCGCATTCATCGATGGCACCCATGGCAAAGGTTTTTCGGTCCTCGCCAATTCTGCGGCTAAGGACTACACCATCGAAACCAACTTTCCGGCCCACACCCACACGCACTGGGCCTTTTCCAAGCCTGGACTCTATACCTTCGAGGCCACCTATACGGCCACGGGGAAAGACGGCAAGGAACTAAAGTCCGCGCCCCAAACCCTCACCTTTGCCGTAGGCGATAAGACATTGGATTCCTGTTCCTTCCGCGCGCCGGGTACGGCCGGGAGCGGAAAGCCCAGCGAGAGTCCAACAGACAAGCCTTCTGCGGAGCCTTCCCAGGAGCCTTCCACGCAACCGTCCGCCCCAGATACCCCGGACACACCAGACCACCCCGGCCGGCCAGAAGAGCCCACAGGGTCCTCATTTAGCCCATGGAGTTTGGTCCTACCAGCGGTCCTCGTGGTGATTTTCAAGGCCTTTTATAACTTCTTCCGAGATAACGAGGACCTCATCCGCAAACGCTTCGGCCTCAACTTCTAAGCCTCTTCTACCCCACCAACTAGACGGGAAACACAATGCATCATTCACCATCTTTTTCCTCCCGGCGCGTCCCGTTGCGGCGCCGATTTATTCACGTATTCGCCGCCGTCTTTGCGGCAGCATTGGCCTTCTTCTCCCCCGCCGCGGCACTTGCCTTTGATGAGGTCTTCGACTCTGGGCATGTAGACGCCTTCTATGTCACGGCCCCAGATGGTCAGCTACACCTGTCGATGAAGGAAGACATCACTGGATCGGGCGTTCCACGCTCCGGCGATGATGTGGTGCTCAAGGTTGTCGAGGATGCCTGGTCGGATGCCACCGAGGCCGTGCCGGAGATAGGCCAGCCCACCTACTTCCTGCCACAATCGCAAGACCAGCGCATCATTTGGCCGGGCTGGGATACCCAGCCTGCACGCGATGGCGGCTTTGACAACGTTGACCTAGAATTCGCCGAAGTTTCCGGCCCGGGTTCTGTATATGTCTTTGAGACCAGCGGTTTCGGAGACATACAGTCGGTTACTGATTCCGGTTCAATGGAGCTGACCAGCGGCGAGGTCATCAACCAACCCACTCCTGCTCACAAGCACGTCAACTGGGCCTTTAGCGAGGCTGGCACCTACACCATGACGGTGCGGGCCCACTCCAACGGCGAAACCAGCAATGCTGTGACCTACACCTGGGAGGTGGGCGACGGCGGTGATGCGTCCACAGCGGATCGATCGGCTGACACGGGCGAGGTTAGCAATGATCAAGAAGCTTCGAGCACCCAACGATCAGCAGACAAGGGCGGCGCTGCAGCTGCCGATAAGTCCAGCGCCTCCGAGGACGAAGAGTGTACCCCGGGCATGACGCCGCAAATCAAGGACGATACGGTCTCCCCCTCCCAGTGGCGCGATGCCGATGGCGCTACCTTTTATCTCTCCGATAAATCCAGTGTTGAACTCCCGCAAGAGGTAGGCCCAGTGCCAGCTGGTCAGGCGTGGATGATTGGTTCTACCCAGGTCGATGGTGTGCCGTGGCTCGGCGCTAATACCCAAAGTCCGACCATGCGCGAGAATATCCCTGGCGATGTCACCTGGGAGTTAGTAGGCTTCAAGGGACCCGGCCCGATGATGGTCTACTCCCAGGGCGGATTGGGAAAGATCGTGGGCGATGAGTGGTTCCGCGGCAATGCAGATGCGGCGGAGGGTACCTATTCGATTGCCCCCAATACGCACGTGCACCCCAACTGGGTCTTTGGTGCGCAGGGCACCTATGACGTCACCATCCGCCAGGTGGCCAAGACCAATGAGGGCAAGCAAGTTGCCGGTGAAGCGACACTTCACTTCGTGGTCGGCGGCGACAAACCGGCTGAAGCCTTTGACAACGGGCACTTCGACTTGGGCGCTGCGGTAAATCCGGAGGGCGGCGACTGCGGGCATGGTGCTGCGGCAGGTGGGGCGTCGGCAAGCGCTAGTGGCTCTACCGCAAATACCGGATCAAACACTGGCCAGTCCGGGCAGGCATACAGCAAGGGCGGTTCTTTAGCCAATACGGGGACTCCTATTGTTCCCTTTGGCATCGGAGCGTTGGGCTTGGGCATGCTCTTTCTCGGCCTAGGCATTGCCCGTCTAGCTGTAGCTAAGGCAGCGGACTAATGGCGCGTGCGCTTTCTCATAAACGCAGGCTTCGGACCATAGGCGCGCTGCTGGGCTCCTGCCTGCTGGCTACTGGTTGTGCCCCTTCGGCTGCGTTGGATACCGGAAGCGGAGAAAAATTCGCCGTGGTGGCCACCACCCCGATCCTCGCGGATCTTGCGCGCAACGTCGCGGGAGAAGATGCCCGGGTACAAGGCCTTATCCCTAGCGGAAAAGATCCGCATACCTTTGAGCCAACGCTGCGCACGGTGCGCGATGTTGCCAATGCCGATTTGGCACTGAGCAATGGCTACTTGCTGGAGCCACAGTCTCTCATCGATACGCTGCACGAATCCACCGATGCTCCCGTGGTGGAAGTCGCCGATGCTGCCTCCACCCGCGGTGCCACTCTGGTGCCGCTGGTAGAAGATGTCTCGCTCGAGGCAATTTGGCTGGGCCTGCGCATCAGCGGCGCACAGCAGCGCTCTTCCGGAGTGGACTTCCGCATGGTCTCTGCCGATGGGCCAGGTAACGTCGCGGCCTATGTGGTCTCTACCTTCGGCACCCCGGAGGTCCTTTTTAACTCGGCCGATGGCATCGATGGAAAAGACTCAGTGACCTTGCCGGCCAACGCCCACACGCACGTGTCCTGGGGATTTTCCCAGCCGGGAATCTACCGCCTCGGGTTCCAAGCAGAGGGCACCGACGTCCAACACCTCACTGTGGCCGTGGGAGTAAACCCACCTAAAGGCATGCACGTGATAGATTCCGGACACCTGGATATTGCAGGTGACCTAGCCAAGCACAGCATTGACTTGCGCGATCAGGACAAGCGTTTCGACCCTGCCACCACCGTGGTGTCCATCCCCTCTTCGGTGCTGCAGCCCATACCGCCGGATCCGGCCTACCGCTTCCTGGGCAGGCCGGGCGCGGATACCTACCTATTGCCGCAGGCGGTCCTAGGAAAGCACATCCACGGCGAGGTAGACCCGCACCTATGGCACAACGTGGACAACGCCATCGCCTACGTCGATGTCATTGCCGAGGAAATGGCGCAAGCAGATCCTTCCCACGGGGCGTCCTACCGCCAACGGGCGGAGGCCTACACCCAGCGCCTGCGGAATACGGATACCTATGTTGACCGCGCCATTTCTTCTATCCCTAAAGAAAACCGACACCTCGTGACCACCCACCACGGCTACGCCTATCTGGAGCAAGGATATGACATGTCGGTGGCCGGCTTCGTCACCCCCAATCCGGCCATCGAGCCTTCCCCACGCGAGGTCATTTCCTTGCGCCGCACGCTGGAGAACCTCCATCTACCAGCCGTGTTTGTAGAGCCCGTGCAGCAGGCAAGCACCGAGACCCTGAAGCAGGCTGCCGCGGAGCAAGGCGTGGAGCTGTGCCCCATCTACGGCGACACGTTCGATGACACCGTCAGCTCTTACATCGACCTTATGAAATTTAACGCTGATTCCCTGCAGCGTTGCCTGAACCCCAACCCCACCCATGGAGATAAAAATGCTTAAATTCGCTACTCGTACCGCCACCCGCACCGCCGCCTGCGTCCTTGCTGCAGGTCTGGCACTTTCTACCAGCCCTGCTTGGGCGGGCGACCTCGCCCAGGTGGTCGGTGCCGATGAAGACGTTGCCCCGCAGGGCGAAGAAAAGGTCATCGACACCGGTCACGTAGACGTTGGCGCCCTGCTTGATGGCACGGATTCTGAGCTTATGGCCCGCGATGATGCCGGCGATAAGCCAGTCTGGCGTCACTTGGACGACCTCGTGTTTTCCGTGGGCGATAAAGCACAGCAAGCCCTTCCCGATACGGATGATTTTGGCTTCGTTGGAGCTGAGTCCGGCGATAAGGTCTGGGTGGTTCCTCAAACCGAGCAAGTCGGCGTTCCCTGGCTGGGGTGGAATACCCAGGCGCCCTCCCTTGTCGACGCCGCCGACCGCGGCGTCACCATGGAATTCCTCGGCCACTCCGGCCCGGGCGATTTCTCCCTCTTCTTACAAAACGGCGGCTTTGAAGCGCCACAGCTCTTGTGGTCCACCGCGCAGAAGAGCGACGAGAACTTCTGGGTAGACCTCAATACCCACACCCACGCCAACTGGACGTTTACGGAGCCAGGTACTCACCAGGTAGGCATCAGGGTGAAGGGCAAGACCAAGGACGGTGCCGATTTCAGCACCGATGGCGTACTCACCTTCGCCGTGGGCGATGATGCCGACGTCCAAGCGGCCCAAGACACTACCTGGAATCCAGACAACGCTCAGACCGCAGGCTCGTCTATTCCCACCTGGGTCTTTGTCCTCGCCGGCGTTGGCGTCGTAGTACTTCTGCTGGCCCTAGGGCTCGCCCTGCGTTCAACCAAGCGGGGCGATAGCCGTGGCTAAACCGCTCATTTCCGTTGCTGATCTAAACGTCTCGCTCTCGCACCGCAGCGTTATCACCGCTGCCAATTTAGAGGTCCACCCCGGCGAATTCATCGGGCTCCTCGGGCCCAATGGTGCTGGTAAGACCACCCTCATGCGCGCCATTTTAGGGCTCATCCCCTCCTCCGGTACCCGAGAGATCACGGGAACCGTAGGCTACGTTCCCCAGCGTCACGAAGTGGAATGGGGCTTTCCCATCAATGTCTATCGCACCGTGCTCAGCGGCCGTACCGGCCTTATCGGCTGGCTGAAGCGACCGCGCGCCACGGATCACGCCGCGGCGGCAGAGGCGCTTCGACTGGTTCACATGGAAGAATTTTCTACCCGCCCCATCGAAGAACTCTCCGGTGGTCAACGCCAGCGCGTGCTCATCGCCCGGGCCCTCGCCACACAACCACACGTGCTGTTGCTCGATGAGCCCTTTACCGGACTAGATGCGCCCAATACCGAATCATTGCTGGAGCTTTTTGAAGAGCTTTCCCACCGCGGTACATCCATCATTATGTCCACTCATAACCTTTCTGAAGCCGCACATTCTTGCCACCGCCTCATTCTCTTTAACGGCACCGTGGTAGCCGATGATTCCGCCTCGAACCTTCTTCACCAGACGGATCCGTGGACGCACACCTTTGGCGTGCGTGCCGGTTCCCCTTTGCTTTCTGCCATTGGAGTCACCGCATGATAGAAATTTCTTTCCTCGATTTCCTGCGCGACCTAGTCAATCCCCACCTTGATTTTCTCGCCCGCGCAGTAGGCATCTCCTTGCTTGCGGCCATCGTATGCGGCGTCATCGGCTGCTATGTCGTACTACGCGGCATGGCTTTTATTGGCGACGCCGTCTCCCACGCCGTATTCCCGGGCCTAGCCATTGCCTTCGCCCTGCAAACCTCGGTGCTCGTGGGTGGCGCAGTCGCCGGTGCAGTTGTGGCCTTGCTCATCGCCGCTTTTTCGCAGCGTCGCCACGTGCGAGCGGATTCCATCATCGGTATCTTCTTCGCCGCGGCCTTCGCTTTGGGCATGGTGATAATCTCGCGCACCGATGGTTATAGTGCCTCGCTGACAAGCTTCCTCTTCGGCTCACTCACCGGCGTTTCCCGCACCGATATTATCGTCGCGGGCTGCGTATGCACCGTAGTTGTCGCCATCGTTATTGCCTTTGGCCCCCAGCTCAACGCCACGTGCTTGGACCGGGAAACTGCCCGCGCAATGGGTTTGCCCGTATTTGTGCTGGACATCATTTTGTACCTGTGTGTCACGGCTGCAGTGGTCATTTCCGTGAGCACCATCGGCAATATCTTGGTCCTCGCGCTGCTCATCACTCCGGCCGCGACGGCACGCCTGCTTAGCACAAATCTAAAGACCATGATGTGCCTTTCTGCCCTCATTGGTGCGCTGTCGAGCTTCCTCGGCATCTACCTGGCGTGGGCCATTGACCTGCCGGCCGGCGCCACCATCGTGCTCACCCTCACCGCCATTTTCTTGGTTGTATGGGCCATCCATCCACTTCTCGGCGCCCGCAAGCACGCAGGTGCCTCGCTTTCCGACGCCCCACACCCCACCCCACGAAAGGAATCCGTCTCCTCATGAAACCTGTCTGCCGCACCGCGGTGGCCCTTGGTGCCGCCGGACTTTTAAGCTTCGGTTCCCTTCCTACGGTCGTCGGGGCTCCCTTCACCCCCGCCACCGCATATGCAGAAGAATCCACCGAAGCATGCACTTCCAGCGACTTCGACCTCATCGCCAAGGGACACCAAGACATGGCGCTCAGCGGCGATTCCGGCGATCTCAGCTTCAAGGTCAAAGATGATGATAAAGGCATCGAGCATGACTCTGAGTCCTTTGCCATTGAGGTAACTGATGACCTTAAGCAACCGCTTTCCGAGCTCAGCGATAGTTCCCTGCCCGATGAAGGCTGGGTACTGCCGCAAACGCAAGATCCCAACGCCCCCTGGCTAGGCTTTAATACCCAAGAGCTATCTCAGGATCTCCTCGCCGCCGGAGACACCGCTACTTTGAGCATGGCTATCGCACAGGGCCCCGAGGATGGCCGTATCGTGGCCTACCAGATGGAGCTTGGTGGCCCCAAGGTACTTATGGATACTGCCGATGGCTCTGCCTGGGACTACCCCGGCAACTCCCATTCCCACCCAGCCTTTGTCTTTACCGAGCCGGGAACCTACGCAGTGAGCTTTACCTTTGAGCTTCCCGACGGCTCCCGGCACCACCTCCATGCCGGTTTCCTCGTCGGCGAGCAGGCCACGGCGACAGACCTGTGTGGCGTGGACTATACCGATGCTGACGCTGCTACCGGCAACGAAGGCAACTCAAATAGCCGCCCCAAGCAACTGGAAAAAGACGTCAAAGACGTAGACAAAGCCATCGCTGGCTTGGACAAAGAGCTCGACAAGACCCTGCAGGAGGGTCAGAAATTCCTAGAAGGTGGTAAGCCGCAGCAAGGCGGTAAGGACTCTGGCGAGGATAGCGCGGGCAAGCGCAAGCAGGCCACCCGCACCACGGCAAAAGACGCTGGGAAGGATGGAGCGCCGCATAACACGCCCTCCACGGGCTCAGCTCAAACCTCTGGTACTCCACGAAAGTCCGGTTCTGGTTCTGGGGCTACGACCCACCACTCCGCTAGCCGTGTGAATGATTCCGCCTCCACTGCGAAAACCGGAAAAAGCGCGGCCACTGGCACAAGCTCGCACCGTTCTGCTTCCACCAGCGGTTCTTCCCACTCGACGGCCAAAAAGCCCACCGGCTCCCGGGGCGCAAAGTCTGCTAAGCGTACTAAGGGCAAGGCTGCGGGCTCCGCTAGTGCACAGCAGGTTCCGGATGCCGGCGCTGCGGAAGGCAGCGACTCTGAGAATGTACTGACTAATGCCGCTGCGTATACCGCTACCCTGGCAAAAAGCAGCTTCTGGGCGGGCCTTCTAGCGGGACTAGGCGCATTCGCGCTGGTGCTCGGCATTGGCCTGTTGGTCTATGTCCAGTTCTTCCGCAAGAAGAAGGCCCCAACCCAGCAGCTTGCCGATGATGCTACGACCCGCCTGCCGCGCGTCGACTAGCACAGTGCTCTTGAGCAGCAAACAATAAAACTAGGCCCAGAGGATCTCTCCTCTGGGCCTTATCCGTGGCTAAGCGCCGCTGTTTTATACCCTGGTCTTGGACGAGAGGAAGTCCCAGACCACCCGTGGAGTATCTGGCTGCCAGAACCAGGTGTGGTCCTGTGGAACCTTGACCAGCTGTACCTCCTTCTGGCAGCCGTTGAAGCTCAGGCGTTCCGAGCCGCCTGCTGCCGGAGTGGATTGGAAGGTCATATCGCAGCGATTGCGCTTCAGGTAGCCGCCGAGCACCGTGCGCACAGGGAGGTATCCAGCCTCGTGCCGGTCACCGCCTTCATAGGTCATCATCTTGTCATTGACACCATGCATGATGAGGGTATTCATCGGCGCATCGGCACAGTTGACCTCAACTGGCTTGTAGAAGGCGCCCGAAACCATAGCTACAGCGGCGAAGGTATCTTGGGCGTGGCAGCCCAGCACAGAGGTAAACCCGCCGCCGTTGGACATGCCCATGGCATATACGCGGTTTCGATCAACGTGGTAGTCCTTGTCCACAGAGTCAAGAATGCGCTTGATGAAGCGGATGTCCTCCCCATCGCGGGTCTTGGCATAGGGCGCTGCCTCCCAAGCTCGCTCAAATCCCTCTGGATAGACGATGATGGCCTCGTTATTGGCCTCGGTGGTCTGCATGCGCGCGTAGCTGGAGTAGTTCTCCGGGGAATCTCCCCACCCACCGAAGCCGAAGAGAACGGGGGCCGCCTTTTCGGGCGAATAGTGGTTAGGAATGCGCAACAAGTACCTGCGGGTCTTACCCTCGTGCTCCATCTCTAGGGACTGCATGGAACCCGGCGTAAACGGCGGGTTCGGATTGATGCTGGTATCTACCAATGCCGGCCGCGGCGCTGGCTCGGGAAGAGATGATCCCTCAGGAACAGGCGCTGCATTATTATCGCTGCTGCCGTTTTCTACTGGTGCCGGGGTTGATTCCTTAACACCTTCTGGGACTAGGTGGGACCCATCGGGCTGCGGGGTAACGGGCTGTGCATTTTTGGGAGCAGGTGCTGGAGCCGGGGCCGGTGCAGGCGCGGGTGCGGGTGCGGGTGCGGGAGCTGGCCTTTCTTGTGCATGGGCAGGCGCAGCACACACAAGCGCAGCGCTAGCCAGCGCAGCAGCGAGGATCAGGTAGAGGGAACGATATAGGAACTTAGTCACATTAGCCACAAGGTTAAAATTAACCACATCATTCACTTGATTCACTGTTTACACGCCCAGTGCACACTCAATTCTGTAAGAAAAGCCCAAGGCACTAAGCTAGATCCCCATGCACGAAGACAGACCAAGCACCGCCCCCGATTTTTTGCTTTCGCGAGCAACGGGGTCTGTCCGTACCCAAGGTGCGCGCCACACTTTCAATGACACCGACGCGGCGATTTCCGCCCTGCGCAGCAAGGATGTTGACATGGTCGTCGGTGCGATTCCGTTCGACTCTGACACGCCCGCCGCGCTAACGGTGCCGGAGGCCATCATCCGCGAAGAGGGCCCTTTGGAGCCGCACGCCTACTACCGCAATAAGAACCTAAACTCGCGAGTGGTCGGATTCGATCCGGAACCCGAAGAGCACCTGCGCCGCGTAGAGGCAGCCATCGGTACCATTGAGACCTCCAAACTGGACAAGGTGGTTTTGGCCCGCGCCGTAGATATCGAATTCCCTGAGGCTATTGATCCGCGCCTCGTGGCGGCGCGCCTTATCGACCTTTCCGCCAACCGCGATGGTTTCATTGCCGATCTCTCCCCTGCTGGGCGGCCGGGCGCGATGCTGGTTGGTTCTTCTCCAGAGGTTTTGGTCAAGCGTCAGGGCTCGACTGTTTCTGCTTTCCCCTTGGCAGGCTCGTCTCCGCGGCGCGCGTCGGCAGCCGAGGACCACATTGCAGGTCAAGATCTCTTGCATTCTGCCAAGGATCTCCACGAGCATTCCTTCGTAGTGGAACACCTGCGCCGGGTGCTTAGCCCACTGTGCGAAAGGCTAGATATTCCGGATACCCCGCAACTTATTAGCACCAATGAGATGTGGCACCTTGGCACGCCAATTTCCGGAACGCTCAAGGATAAAGACTTGACTGCTCTTGAGCTTGCCCTGGCAGCACACCCCACACCAGCCATCTGTGGCACCCCTGCAGAGGCCGCCCAAGCCCTCATTGAGACTGCAGAAACGGACCGTGGATTCTATGCCGGAGCGGTCGGCTGGTGCGATAGCTCCGGCGACGGCGAGTACATGGTAGCCATCCGCTGCGCAGAAGTGGCCGGCGATGGGCTATCGGCGCGTGCTTGGGCCGGCGGTGGCATTGTGGGCGATTCCGACGCCCAGGCCGAACTGGAAGAAACCACGGCCAAGCTACGCACCATTTTGAAGGCGCTCAGCCTCTAGCCCACACGCTTGGCGACGAGCACGACGTCGCTTTGGTGGTGTGAACCCGCGCCTTCCGTCAGATGGCGCTCACGACGAGTTAGCTCGACCGTCTCCAGCTCGCGCAGGTTTTCCGCTAACCATTCCGGCATCGCTACCTCTGCCGACTCCATATCGTGATGGACAAAGAGCAGTGTTCCGCCTGGAGCCACCAATCGCTCTAGCTTTTCCGCCTCTTCTGGCGTGGCGCGTACCCCGCCATAGTGGACGCTGACCAAGTCAAAGGGCTCATGGCTAAAGTCACTAAACGTGGCAACCTGCGCCGTGACACCGCGGGCTTTGGTGCGTGCGACGGCAGTCGGGGCGAAATCAATTCCCAACACATCCCAACCGTGGTTCTTTAACCAGAGCGCATCCGCGCCTTCCCCGCACCCAATGTCGAGGGCGGTTCCGGGATTAAGCCCCGCGGCGTAATCGACAAGGGTCGCATTGGGATTGCCCGACCACACCTGCTCAGAACCCTGATAGCGTTCCTCCATTTCCTCGGAGGTGGGTACGTAGCCGCGGTGTTCTTGGTGGCTTGGGTTATGCACGGTGGATGGTATTGCGCAGGGTGCCGAGGCCCGGGATCTCGATTTCGATGGTGTCACCTGGGACCATAGGAGCGGTGCCAGCCGGGGAGCCGGTGGTGATGACATCGCCGGGCAGCAAGGTGTAGGCAGCGGAGATCTCCTCCAAAAT
This sequence comes from Corynebacterium tuberculostearicum, assembly GCA_938008395.1. Taxonomy (GTDB): domain Bacteria; phylum Actinomycetota; class Actinomycetes; order Mycobacteriales; family Mycobacteriaceae; genus Corynebacterium; species Corynebacterium tuberculostearicum_L. Next base: position 10,055 of record CALLKG010000063.1, on the reverse strand, counting down.
GCCGCCCATCTTCACGATCATCTGGTCCGTATTGGAATCCTGCTTTTGCTCGCGAGAGCCCTCGTGCGTCAGATACGCATTAATCTTCTGATCGTCTAGATTCAAGCTATCCAGATCGGTTTCGATCCACGGGCCGAGCGGGCAGAAGGTGTCAATGCCCTTGGCACGAGCCCATTGGCCATCCGTAAACTGCAGGTCACGGGAGGAAACGTCGTTACAGATGGTGTATCCCAGCACGTGGTCTTTCCAGTTCTCGGCCTTGATGTTTTTCGACGGCTTAGAAATGACCACGGCAAGCTCGCCCTCAAACTCGACGTTGGTGGCGTAGTCCGGAATCTTGATTGCAGCATCCGGGCCAATGACCGCGGTAGATGGCTTGATGAAGATGGTGGGAGGAAGGCTATCAGCAGACTTTTTGAAAACCTCGGCAACGTGGTCCGCATAGTTGCGTCCAAGCGCTACCACCTTGGTGGGAAGGGTCGGTGCCAAGAGGCGAACCTCGTTAAGCTTCCACTCACGGCCGGTTGGCTCCGGCGGGGTGAAGGGCGTGCCGGCGATTTCCTTGGCTACTAGCTCTTCCAGTGGGGCGTCTTTTGGCCCATCGATAATGGCGAAACAGATTCCTTCTGGGTGTGCAATTCGTCCTAAACGCATAGCGGCAATCCTACTCAATCGCTTCCTTCACATGTGTGCAAAGGGTACGGTGTTAATTAGTTAATTTGAGTAAATTCCCATTGTCCTTTAATCACCGTTGCTAACCCCAGTGCGGACTACGCCAGGAAACACTGGAGGTTTCAGGACGTCGGCAAGCGCCCAGCGCAAGAAGCCAGTCTCTATGCGACGAGAAGCTGGGCGATTCGGTCACCGACTTCGACGGTGTCTATTGGTTTGGCACCGCGGCGCGCAACGTCTTGTGCCACCGCATCCTCAATCCGCTGGGCGTTGGACTCATCACCCACGTGGCGAAGCAGCATGGCGGCGGACAAGATTGCCGCCGTTGGATCTGCAATCCCCTTTCCCGCAATATCTGGCGCAGAACCGTGCACCGGCTCGAACATGGAAGGATTCGCGCCAGAGGCATCGATGTTTCCGGAGGCAGCAAGGCCGATACCGCCGGTTACCGCGCCCGCCAAATCGGTGAGAATATCTCCGAAAAGGTTATCGGTCACGATGACGTCATAGCGCGCCGGATCGGTCACCATATAAATAGTTGCAGCATCAATATGCTGATAATCCACTTCAACCTCTGGAAACTCGGCGGCGACTTCATTAACAGTGCGTTGCCACAAACCACCAGCATTGACCAAGACATTTTTCTTGTGCACCAAGGTCAGATGCTTATGGCGCTGCGCTGCTCGCGCAAACGCATCGCGCACTACACGCTCCACGCCGAAGCGGGTATTTTGCGATACCTCACTGGCTACCTCATGCTCAGTACCTTCCCGCAAAGTGCCGCCGTTTCCGCAGTACAAACCCTCGGTACCTTCGCGCACCACAACGAAATCGATATCGCCCGGTTCAGCGAGCGGCGAGGAAGCGGTGGGATAGAGCTTAGAGGGACGCAGGTTCACGTGATGATCCAGCGCAAACCGCATCTTAAGCAACAGCCCCCGCTCCAGCACGCCCGGCGGCACCTCACCTGGGGCGCCGATCGCCCCCAACAGGATCGCATCGTGTTCGCGCAGGCTCTTCAAGTCTGCATCCGTGAGAAGTTCTCCGTTACGCAGATAACGTCGCACGCCCAGGTCATACTCAGTGGTTTCAATATCGGAGCGAACGGCGCGAAGAACCTTGAGCGCCTCGGCCGTCACTTCTGGTCCAATTCCGTCGCCGCCAATCACCGCAAGTTTCATTATGTAGGATTCCTTTCTCACAGAGTGGATATCAAGTTACCTTAGCAAAAGAAACCCGCGCGGCGCAGGAAGTTACCTAGCACCACGCGGGGTGAGATTCTGTTGCAGTCCGCAGCCTTATGCATCCATGTTCAGCTGTTCGCATTCAGCGCCCAAGGCCGCATTAATTTCGGCGATGAGCTCCTCTGGCACCTCGGCTTCGACGCGCAGAATTAGCACAGCATCAGATTCCTGTTTACCGTGCGTAAGTGCGGCCGCGACGATATTGATTCCCACAGCACCCAACTTGGTGCCCACCGTTCCTAGTGCACCTGGGGCGTCCGCGTAACGGAAAAAGAGATTGCGGCCGGTAGCACGCATATCTACGCCACGGCCGTTGATGCGAATGAACTTTTCGGTTCCATCGATGCCGATAAGCGCGCCGGTGAGCGAGGACGTCTCGCCATCGGCACCAATAACCTTCACCTGCAGGGAAGAGCGGTGCCCCTTGGACTCCGCATTGGTAGACACCTCCACCTCTACCCCGCGACTATTAGCGATCTGCATTGCATTGACAAAGGTCACCGGTTCCGAAGTCACAGCGCTAAACAGTCCCCGGACGGCAGAAAGTCCTAGCACTTCCACGTCTTCGGTAGACAACTCGCCACAGGCCTCCACCTCGACGGCAACGGGGGCTTGTCCCAAAAGGCGGCCAGCAGTGAGTCCTAGCTTGCGGGCGAGGTCCAACCAACCAGCAACCTCTTCTCTCACTGGCCCGCCGGAGACGTTGACCGCATCCGGGACGAACTCTCCCGCGAGTGCCTTTAGCACAGACTCCGCGACATCCGTTCCCGCACGATCCTGCGCTTCTACAGTGGAGGCTCCTAGGTGCGGGGAAACGGTAACCTGCGGCAACTTAAAGAGCGGAGAATCAGTGCACGGTTCCGTGGCATAAACGTCAAAGCCCGCACCTCGATGATGTCCCGACTCGATAGACTCAGCCAGAGCCGCTTCATCTACCAAACCGCCTCGCGCTGCGTTAATGAGAAACTGTCCTGGCTTCGCCTTGGCCAAAAGTTCCTTATCAAACATTCCGGTTGTCTCCGGAGTCTTTGGCAGGTGAATGGTCACGAAATCCGAACGCGACATCAGCTCTTCTAGCTCAACTAATTCCACGCCCAACGCTGCCGCGCGAGCCGGGTTGGCGTACGGATCGTGCGCGATAATAGTTGTCTCAAAGGACTTCAGACGCTGGGCAAAGAGCTGGCCGATGTGTCCAAAGCCAACAATGCCGATGGTCTTTCCGTAGACCTCTACGCCCTTGAAAGAAGAGCGCTTCCACTCCCCTTCGCGCAGGGACTGGTCGGCCGCTGGTATCTGGCGCGCCGTCGCTAAGAGCAGTGCAATTGCCTGTTCACACGCAGAGTGAATATTCGATGTTGGCGCATTGACCACCATGACACCCTTGTCGGTGGCCGCCGGAATATCGACATTATCCAGTCCCACCCCGGCACGGCCCACAATCTTGAGCTTTGTGGCCGCCTCCAATACCTCTGCATCAACGGTTGTGGCAGAGCGCACCAGCAAAGCCTCTGCCTCCGGAACCGCGGCGAGGAGCTCGGCACGATTCGGCCCATCCACCCAACGGACCTCAACAAAATCCCCCAAGGCCGTAACCGTGGACTGGGCTAATTTATCGGCAATAAGGACTACCGGCTTCGACATATCTTCCTTCGCTTAAGTGAAATGCGGTGCACGCGAGTCGCCCGCGTGTCAAGGAAGTGTAGTTCAGTCAGGAGTGCCCTGCTTGATTTTTGCCTTAAATTCTTTCACTCGACCGAATTCCGGCCCCAAAGCTACTAAGGCGCCGTCCTCAAGGCCCGCTACAGCAGCCATACTGTGCTTATCCGCTAGCGGATCGGCAGTCGGCACGACCAAAACTCTTCCACCGTAGGCTGCCGCAGTAATAACGTTCGCGATGGGACTATCCTTAGTGGCAACGATATTTGGCGCCATCTGGCCGTCCCTGCGGGACTGTGCTGGGATGGGTTGGTTCTTTTCCTCTCCGGCATCAAGTTCGCCTTCATACGGCACCCAGGCAGGACGCAGCTCCATATGGGGAGTCTTATCCAGCCGTGCAATATCCTTTACCATCTGCTCCGGCGAGGCTACCACCTTGGAACCATATTGGAATGCCGTGAACTCCCCTAGTGCCTTATGCGTTCCTGGATCCTTGATCACGCTGAATTCACCAGAGGTTTTCGTCCACGGCACGTCACCTACTACCACCAAGCGACTTACTCCCAAGTCCGTGAGCAACTTATGGATCTCCAAACGCCTAGCATCGTCATACTGCACCGCTGGCAAATGCTGGTTTACCGCCAAGGTTGCTGCACGAAGAATAGACTTATCGTCCGGGGCAAAAAGGACAAGCGAATCCGAATCTTCAAAAAATAGTCGGCTGGCTTCAATTCCAATGGGGTCATTAACAATGACCAACTTGCCATCAAATTTCGGATCAATAAGACGGTTTTGGTTTTCCGCCTTGGCCTTGCTGAGATCGATTTCGGACTCATCCAGATCGGACAGACCACGCCTGACCAGCTTGGATTCTGTGACCGGAGTGCCACAGGCTGCTAGTGCAAGAGAAGCAACAAGCACTGTAGCGGCCAAGCGCACAGATTTAGCGATCAAAAGCTTGCGGACCTTCCTCTCCACCAAAAAGGTTTGCTTCATCCACATCGCGGATAACGGGTTTACCTAAAGCATATTCCACAATGCCCAAGAATCGGTGACGGCGGTCCGCAAGGAATTCACGCGGCTGCGATGCGCGCAGATATTCCAGGTTCATTTCGTGGGATGCTAGCACCTCATCAAATTGCGCATCTTCCATGATGGACTTGGACTGAACGCGAGGTAGGTAGCGGTTGGGAGCGAAACCGTCGAGCACTACCTCGGTTCGTTTGCCCATCGGGGTGTAGTTCATCACCGACTCAGCCAAGACGGGATCAACTCCGTGACGCTTGCACCAATTTAGCGGGAACACAGGGAAAAAGCCTGGCTTGAGCTCTTCAAAGGTATGCCGAGTGAAGGCCTTTCCAGTGCGCCAGTCCTTCGCGCCGCGCGCCATAAGGAGGGCATAGAGTCCGTGCCATACGCCATCTTTGCCATCTACGGAAAGCAGCCGGGATTCACGGAAGTTGGCATCAGCGACGGTCTTCGGCGTCTCGTCCGTTGCACCGGCTACCCATTCGGTGACCTCATCTACGTCGCGAGCTGCACGCAGCTGCACTGCAGAAGAGCCGTAGAGCTCGCCAAAGACGCCACACCAGAACCATTGGTTGATACGGTTCCAGGACTGCTCGGTAGAAAGCGCTCCCCCGCGCTTGGCCAAGCGGGCGATAATGACTGCCAGGGGAACAATCTGCTCATTAAACGGAACCTGATCCATGCTGAGGATGCACCGCTCCGCCAAGAACTCTGATACCTCACGGAAGGTAATGCGCAGATCGTTGGCTGCCGACTTGTACTCCGCCAATGACAACTTCAAAATATCCTCGCGCTGGCCACCTGCACAGCCCTTTTCACCGGAGACCAGAAGCGATACTGCAGAGAGGAACTCGGTGCGCCCAATTCCATCCAAGGCTGGGGACTTACGCAGATCCTTTTCCACTTCTTGCCAATCAGCGGCCAAGTGGAAGCTGGGGTCCTCAGAGGCAAAGACGGCAGTGAGCAGATCGAATACGTCCATCTGCAAGCCGGCCGAGTTCGCTTGGGCAAAAATCGAGCCGATGCCGGCTCGCTCCGTCTCGCGGGAAAGTCGAATCATTGGCAGGTCATAACCGGACAATGGCCGAATGATGCGATTATTAAAGGCCGCCAGTTCCGCGCTGTATTCCTGCTTGGTCGCCGCAAGTTCAAAAAGCATACCGACGCCGTCTTCACTGAGCAGAGAAGCCACGGGAATGCACATATTCTCTAGCGCATCTTCGCGCGTTAGGATTTCGCTCTCGATTGCCGGTGCGAAGTGCGAGCAAATCTTGCCGTCTTGATTGACCGCGAAGATGGCATCATCCGGCAAAAGATTGCCGCGTACGGCTGCGCGAATATCGATAAAGAAGCGGCGGTGAATCTTCTTCTTGCGGAAGTCAGTGGTATCTACAAAGCCCTCGCCGTTGAAGCAGTGATACAGGGTGGTCAGGCGCTGCTGCCCGTCTAAAAGGAGCAAGCCGGGGTCGACGCCAGTGTCAGGTGCGCCCGCAAGGGCACGGGGACGAAAGCGCATCTTTTCGTTTCGGGTGTCAAGAGCCATGAGCGCGCCGATGGGATAACCGCGCAGCACGGAAACAATAAGAGATCGAATACGATCTTCATCCCAGGCATAGCTGCGCTGGAAGTCAGGTAACTGGATATCCCCGCGATCAATTCGTGCAAAAAGGTCTTTGAGATCATAGCTTGGCGTCGTAAAGCCCATGGCCCTCATCCTACTCCCCGCACCGGAGTTTTACCTGACACAAATAAGGCAAACCCACGGTAAACATGCCTGTTCACCGTGGGTGTGCGCTGGTTTGCACTATAGACGCCGCCTTTTATTTCTAGGCAGTAGCATCCAGCGGGTTCTTGACCCAGCTCATCAAATCGCGCAGCTTGGTGCCGGTCTTTTCAATCTCGTGCTGCGCAAATTCCTCACGTAGACTCTCCAGCTCCTTGTTGCCGCCCTCAATATTGGCCAGCAGGCGCTTGGTGAAGGTGCCATCCTGGATATCGGACAAGATATCCTTCATGCGCTGCTTGGCATCGGCATCAATAACGCGAGGGCCAGAAATGTAGCCGCCAAATTCGGCGGTATCAGATACCGAGTAGTTCATGTTGGCGATGCCGCCCTCAAACATCAGGTCCACGATGAGCTTCATCTCGTGCAGCACCTCAAAGTAGGCCATTTCTGGCTCGTAGCCAGCCTCAGTCAGAACCTCGAAGCCGGTACGAATCAGGAACTCTACGCCACCGCACAGGACAGCCTGCTCGCCAAAGAGGTCAGTAACCGTCTCTGCTTCGAAGGTCGTCGGGATAACGCCGGCACGCGCACCGCCGATGGCTGCAGCATAAGACAGAGTCAGATCATGGCCTTCGCTTTTAGGATCCTGTTCGGTAGCGATGAGGCACGGAACGCCCTTGCCGTCAACGAACTGGCGGCGAACCAGATGGCCAGGCCCCTTAGGGGCAACCATGCCGACGGTGACATTGGCCTGTGGTTCAATCAGCTTAAAGTGGATATTCAAGCCGTGCCCAAACAGCAGCGCATTGCCGTCTTCCAAGTTGGGGGCAATTTCATCTTCAAAGATCTGCTTCTGAGAGGTATCTGGTGCCAGCAGCATGATTACGTCTGCCCACTTGGCAGCTTCTGCTACGGTCTTGACTTCAAAGCCGGCTTCCTCGGCCTTGGCTGCCGACTTGGAGCCTTCACGCAGACCAATAACAACCTCGACGCCGGAATCGCGCAGGTTCTGCGAGTGCGCGTGCCCCTGGGAGCCGTAGCCAATAACGGCTACCTTGCGGCCTTGAATGATAGACAGATCCGCATCATCGTCGTAGAAGGTTTCAATAGCCATGTTGTAGTCCTCAATTCTGTAGTGATTGTAAGTTTAATGAATCAACGTCCCACCTAGCACTATACCACTACATGAGACGGAGTGACCATATAGTGAGATTTAATTTCGCGGGGGCGCCATCGCCTTGGGTCCACGCCCCAAGGCCACGTCACCAGACTGCACCAGCTCGAGCACACCGAATGGCTCCAGGACTTCGAGAAGCGCCGCCAGCTTCCCTGGGGTACCGGTAGCCTCCACCACCACTGATTCTTGTGCCACGTCTACCACGCGGGCACGGAAGATATTAACGGCATCGACCACCTGCGGCCGGTTGGCATTATTCGCAGCCACCTTGACCAGCATCAGGGCTCGCGCCACGGTCGAGTCCGCTTCGAGCTCCACCACCTTGATGACCGGCACAATCTTGTTGAGCTGCTTGGTCACCTGTTCCATAATCCTTTCGGAAGCATCGACCACGATGGTCAGCCGGTTAATTCCTGGATTTTCCGTTTGGGCCGAAACCAGCGAAATGATGCTGTATCCACGCCGGGAAAACATGCCGGTCACGCGCGACAAAATTCCCTCTACGTCTTCTACCAAGACCGACAAGGTATGCCGGGAAACGTCACTGGGGGCCACGCCTATCCCTCCTGGATAGTCTCGTCGATATCGGCAGGAGCTTCTGCCGCCGATTCATTTTCATCAAACAGCGGGCATAAGCCGCGGGCATATTGAAGTTCTTCGTTAGAAGCCCCACCGCCAATCATTGGCCAGACTTGGGCATCTTCACCAACGATGAAGTCAATGACCACCGGGCGGTCATTGATTGCGCGGGCCCGTTCAATGGCCGGCACCACTTCTTCCTCACAGGTGACGCGGATGGCCTCGCATCCCAACGCCTCTGCTAGGCGTACGAAGTCCGGGGTATAGACATCTCGTTCTCGCAGCTTGGTATTGGAGTAGTTCTCATTAAAGAACAGTGTCTGCCACTGACGGACCATGCCGAGGTTGCCGTTATTAATGACGGCAACCTTAAACGGAAAGCCCTCCAATGCCGCGGTGGTGAGCTCCTGGTTGGTCATTTGGAAGCAACCGTCACCGTCAATCGCCCACACCTCCTTATCCGGGCATGCCGCCTTGGCGCCGAGGGCCGCCGGGACGGCATAGCCCATAGTTCCGGCACCACCGGAGTTGATCCAGGAGCGTGGGTGTTCAAAGTCAATGAACTGTGCCGACCACATCTGGTGCTGTCCCACACCGGCACAGTAGATAGCCTCAGGACCTACGGTTTCACTCAGCTTTTCCAACACAAATTGGGGATTGAGCTGCCCATCTGGAGTGGGATCATAGCCACGGGGGAACCGTTCCTTGAGCCCATCGAGGTAATCCCGCCATGGGCCTAATTCCGGAGATTTCACCGCGGAGTCCTTGCGGTACTCCTTTAAGAGGCCTGCCAACACGTTGCGCGCATCGCCCACGATTGGCACGGCAACGTCGCGGATTTTCCCAATTTCAGCCGGGTCAATATCAGCATGAATCACTTGGGCCTCAGGGGCAAAAGTGGAGGTATCACCGGTTACTCGATCATCGAATCGCGCGCCGATAGTAATCAACAGGTCAGCTCGCTGCATGGCCGCAACTGCAGGGACGGTGCCATGCATGCCCGGCATGCCCATGTGCAGCGGATGAGACTCTGGAAAAGCGCCCAAGGCCATGAGCGTGGTCACCACAGGAATTCCGGTAAATTCCGCAAACTCGCGCAGTCCCTTTGCCGCCTCGGCCTTGATGACACCGCCACCGGCATAGATGACCGGCTTTTCTGCCTGCGAAATGAGCTCAACCGCTTGCGCGATCTGGCGATGGTGCGGCTTGGCCGTCGGTTTATATCCAGGCAGATCAAACGTAGCCGGGAAGGAATATTCCAATTCACCGTTTTGCACGTCCTTTGGGATGTCCACCAAGACCGGCCCCGGACGGCCCGTAGCAGCCAGATGGAATGCGGCTGCAATGGCAGCTGGAATCTGGCTCGGTTCCGTCACGATGTAGTTGTGCTTGGTAATCGGCATCGTCACGCCGCGGATATCGGCCTCTTGGAAAGCATCGGTTCCCAAGAGGTTGCTGCCCACCTGGCCAGTGATGGCGACGATGGGAACGGAGTCCAGGTTGGCGTCGGCAAGCGCTGTCACTAGGTTGGTCGCACCCGGCCCGGAGGTAGCAATGCATACGCCTACCTTGCCGGAAGCTTGGGCGTAGCCTTCGGCGGCGTGGCCGGCACCCTGTTCATGGCGGGTGAGCACATGGCGAAGCGTGGTTGAGGTGTGCAAGGCATCGTAGAGAGGAAGCACGGCACCGCCTGGAATGCCGAAGACGAGATCGGTTCCCAGGTCTTCGAGAGTGCGGACAATGGCGTGGGCACCACTCATCCGCTCCGGAGCGTGGGCACGTGAGGCCGCAGCCACCGAAGCGGGCGTGGGCGAAGTTGTCGTAACCACGGTTAATGTGCTCCTTGGATTGGTCTTTTACAGGTCCTGATCATCATCGGTACCGGCCCCAGATATGAACAAAGCCCCCGCGGGCTTATGAACTGCTCCCCATTAGTTGGACTGAGAAATCAGTTTCCGATTAGTGGGGAGTA